>CAOJXM010000061.1 GCA_948465625.1 uncultured Clostridium sp.
AGTAATGTATTAAGCTGACCAATACTAATAAATCGAGGGCTTAACCACGAAAAAAGGTGGAGAAGCTAGGGAAAAGAAAGTAGAACCAAACACATATATCTATGTATTTTTGAGTGTGCTAAGAAAGCATACGAAAATTTTCTGGTGATGATAACATAGAGGAGACACCTGTTCCCATACCGAACACAGAAGTTAAGCTCTATTGTGCCGAAGATACTTGTGGGTTACCCTGCTGGGAAAATAGGTTGTCGCCAGGCTTTATATTCCTCTTTAGCTCAGTTGGTAGAGCGCTCGGCTGTTAACCGATAGGTCGTTGGTTCAAGTCCAACAAGAGGAGCCAAAATAGCAGATAAGAAATTATCTGTTATTTTTTTTGTGTGAAAACGAAGATAGAAATTATTTAAAGTAAAATAATGATTTCATTGACAAATGCCTTAATTTAGTTTAGCATATAATGAGGAGGAAAAGATGAAAAAGCATTGATGAGAAGCTATGTTAATGATGAAAGAAGAGGGAAATATATGATAGATTTTACGAAGGCGGAGAAAGAATTTAAAGAATATTTAAAAAACTATGATAGCCAAAATGAAAAAAATAAACTAAAAATAGTACATACCTATGGAGTTGTAAAAGCTAGTGAAGAAATAGCAAAAGATTTGAAGTTGAGTAAGGAAGATATTGATTTATCAAAATTGATAGCATTATTGCATGATATTGGTAGATTTAAACAAATAAAGCTATATGATACTTTTATAGACAATATGGAGAATAATAATCATGCAGTTTATGGAGTAAAAATACTATTTGAAGAAAATTTAATTAGAAGATTTATAAAAGATGAGCAATATGATAGCATAATATACAAAGCAATATTTAATCATAATAAGTATAAGATAGAGGAGGGGCTGAATGAAAGAGAATTACTACATGCAAAATTAATAAGAGATGCAGACAAAACGGATAATTTTAGAGTGAAAGAGGTAGAAAAACTCGAAGCTATTTTTGAAACAAAAATAACAGAAAACGTGTTAGAAAAGCAAACAATAAGTGAAAATATTTTTAATGATTTTATGAATAATAAAGTAATATTAAGGGAAGATAGAAAAACACATATGGATATGTGGGTATCTTATATAGCGTTTATATTTGATTATAATTTTACTTCAGGACTTAAATACTTATATAGAAATGATTATATAAATAGAGTAATTAATCGAATTGATTATAAAAATATGGATACCAAGCAGAAAATGGAAAAAATCAGAAATCATGCGATGGAGTATATTGAAAGTAGGTTACAAATAAATGGATAGAAAGCAAAGAGAAAAAGTAGTTAGTGCGAATAACAATCAATATGAAATAATACAACCCAATGAATTAGGAAGACGTTATACAGTTAGATTTAAACAATATGAATATAAGGAACCACTTAAACAATCGGATTGGATAATTGCCAAGAATGGTTGTGGGCCTACTGCAATTGCAAGTATATTAGCTAGTTTGGATTATAACGAAACACCAATTAGTATCGCTAAAAAGATGTTATTTAATCAATATGGTTTCTTATCAAATGGATATTATAGTGGAATTACTGGAACGTCTATGATTTATTGCTTGAACAAATTGATTAGAGAGTATGATATAGAATACGAGATAGTAAAAATAAATTATGAAAATCCTGAACTTATGAAAGATAAAATAATAGAAATGATAAAAAATCAATATATGGCGATTGTAAATGTTGGACCTAAGCCAAGTGTATTTGCAAAGGAAGGGCATTATATTGTAATTACTAGCTTGAATAAAGAAAATAATGAGTTTTATGTGTGTAATTCTTATCAAGAAGGAGATAGACAAATTGATACGACTTTTTCATATGAACAAATAGTAAAAGACATTTACAAAGATAATTTTGATTTTTTGATGATAAAAAAGAAAAATTAAAAGGAAGAAGGATAGCATGGAAAAACACGAATTAGTGGATATAAATGGAAATAAGACAGGAATGGTTTTAACGCATATTGAAGTTCGTAATTTTAATAATATACCAAATGGATATTACATACCAGTAGTTGGAGTCGTTTTGGTTAATGAGAATAATCAAATTTTACTTCAAAAACGTAGTAGATTTAAAAGAAGCAATCCTAGCAAATGGGGAATTAGTGGTGGTAAAGTAGACTTTGGGGAGACACCACTTGAAGCGGGAATTCGTGAAACTATGGAAGAAATAGGAATTCTTTTAAATAAGGATGAGTTAAAATTTTTTAGTATGGATACGAGTGACAAGTTACATTTTACCTGTTATTATGTTAGAAAAAACATAGATATAAAGGAATGCAAATTACAGGAAGCAGAAGTGGAAGAAGTGAAATATTTTAAAATAGAGGATTTAGCATATTTGGAAACAGAAGGATTGGAATGGTTAGAAAATTTTAAGAAAGTGATGTGAAATAACGATGGAAAGTATATTCATTTTATGTGGTGGATATGAGTGGAAATATAAAATGGAAATGAAAAGGATGGCGAACTTTATTTTAAACAAAGTTCCAAAACCAAAGATATTAGATGTTTGGTTTGCAATGGAGAAAGACAAATATAAAAAATATGATGATATCTTTATAGAAATATACAGGAACAATCAAATGCTGTTTGAAAGGAAAATAGCCACACAAGAAAACTTTATAGAAGAATGCAAATGGGCTAATGTAATAAATATACATGGAGGAAGTTCAGAATTATTATTTCCTTGTATGCAAAAATATGATTTAAGTGTGTTACAAGAAGGTAAAATTGTAATTGGAAGTTCAGCAGGGGCTAAGTTTTTATGTTCCTATAGCCCTAATTGGAATGGAGCAGGATTAAGAGAAGGAAGAAAAATATTACCTTTTAATGTAATTGTTCATTATGGAGATGATAAATATTTAGAGGGAAATGCTACATGGAGCGATGTAGTTATGGCAATGACGAAAAGTCCGATTGCAACATCTGTTGTTCTAAAAGAACAAGATATTCGTGCTTTTAATCGAAAAGGAATAGAAATAAAGATATAAAAAAGAAAGCAAAGAGTAAGAAAGAGAAATTTTATGAGTGAATTAGAATTAATAAAAAAGATAAGGAATCCAATTATAAAATGGTACCAAGAAAACAAAAGAGAATTACCTTGGCGAAAGGAAAAAAATCCATATCATATTTGGATTTCAGAAATTATGTTACAACAAACCAGAATTGAAGCAGTAAAAGAATACTATAAACGATTTTTAGAAGAATTACCAACCATTACAAAATTAGCAGAAATAGACGAACAAAAACTTTTAAAACTATGGGAAGGATTAGGCTATTATAATCGTGCTAGAAACTTAAAAAAAGCTGCTCAAATCATACAAGAAAGATACCATGGAAATATGCCAAAAACGTATCAAGAATTATTACAATTACCAGGAATAGGAGAATATACAGCAGGAGCCATTGCCTCTATTGCTTATGATGAAAAAGTTCCAGCAGTGGATGGAAATGTACTTCGTGTGTTAAGTAGAATAGTGGCAAGTAGGAAAGATATTTTAGAGGTAAAAACCAAAAAAGAGATGACAGAAAAGTTAAAAACAATTATGCCAAAAGAAGCAGGTGATTTTAACGAAGGCTTGATGGAATTAGGAGAGTTAATCTGTATTCCAAATGGTAAACCACTTTGCATGCAATGTCCCATACAAAAACATTGTATAGCCAATCAACAAGGATTAACAGAAGAAATACCAATTAGAAAGCAGAAAATAAAAAGAAGAATGGAAGAAAAAACAATCTTTTTGATAGAATATGATGAAGAAATAGTCATTCAAAAAAGAGAACAAACAGGCTTATTAGCAGGCATGTATGAGTTTCCTAATATTGATAAAAAACTAACGCAAAAAGAAATAAAAGAGTATTTAGGCAAGTGGGAATTAAAAGAAAAAAAGATTGAAAAGATAGGAACACATCATCATATTTTTTCTCATGTAGAATGGGACATGGTAGGTTATCGAATAAAAGTAGAAAAGAAAAATCCAAAATGGAATTGGACAAAAAAAGAGAAATTATTAACCCATTATCCAATACCAGGAGCATTTGCACCATTTCGTGATAAGATTTTGGGATTATCCAAAGTTTAATTGATAAATAAAATAATGTATGTTATAATGGGGAAGAAAAATAAAGTTACAAAATGAAAATGGCAAAATAGAAGAAGCAAAGGAGAAATGAATGGAAGAAGAGGTAATAAAAAAGATATTAATCGGAGTTATTGTAGTTTTATTATTAGTCATTGCATTTTGGACCATTATTAACAAATCCATAAAAGATGCACCAGTTGCTAATAATAACTATGAAAATAGTCGAAAAGAAGATTGGGATCAAGTATTTAATGATACAAATCCTTAAAAGTTTGTCTGATTCATTGTAAATCATTAAAAAAAATGATAAGATATAAGCATAAATTTAATCAAAGGAAGAATGAGATATGAGAAAATTTAAAGAGAATAAAGGTATTACTTTAGGTGCGTTAATATTAACCGTTGTTGTTTTATTAATTTTACTTAGTGTTACTGCATATAATACAATAATTGGGGTAGATGATGCAACAGATGCCAAATATCATTCAGAAGTACGAATGGTTCAACATGCAGTGTTAGAGCAGTATGTACAATTTAAAACAACAAAAAATGTGAAATATTTAGTGGGAGATAGATTAGAATTATCACAAGTGCAGCAAATTGCACAAGAAAGAGGAATTACTCTAGTACATATACCAGATACCTATACCAATAAAGATTATTATCGACTTACCAAGGCACATTTAGAACAAATAGGTATTTCGAATGTAGAAGACCAATATATTGTAAATTATGTATCAGGGGAAGTTATTAATTTTTCAAGAAAGGCAGATAGTAAAGGAAATCCTATTTATGTGCAAGCAGACAATTTTAAAGCACAACAATAAAGGAGGCTATATGGAGCAAATTTATAACGAACTTTGCGAAAAACTAGGAAAAGAAAATGTGTATCAAAACGAACCAATGAAAAACTATACTTCTTTCAAAATTGGTGGTAATGCAGATTTTTTAGTAAAAGCCAATTCAGAAGAAGCATTAATTACAATCTTAAAAATAGCAAAAAACAACCAATTACCTTTTTGCGTATTAGGAAATGGAAGCAATGTTTTAGTAAAAGATAAAGGAATACGAGGAATCGTTATTGTGTTGACCATGTCAAATTATGAAATAGAAGAAAAAGAAGATAAAAGGATTGTAACAGCACAAGCAGGTGTAAAACTTGCTGTACTTGCTCAAAAATTACTACAAAAAGAAATTGCAGGATTTGAATTTGCATCTGGTATACCTGGCACAATAGGAGGTGCCATTCGAATGAATGCAGGTGCATATGGAGGAGAATTCAAAGACATTGTTTTAAGTACACAATACTTAGATGTTAATACTTACGAAATAAAAGAATTATCCAATGAGCAACAAGAATTTGCGTATCGAACCAGTTTGTTTTGCAAACAAAAAGATTATATTATTCTAAAAACAAAATTAGAACTATTAAAAGGAAAAAAAGAAGAAATTGCAGGTAAAATGCAAGAATATGCCACACAAAGAAAGTTAAAGCAACCCATTCAATTTCCAAGTGCAGGCAGTACTTTTAAAAGAGTAGAAGGGCAAATTACCGCAAAATTAATTGATGAGTGTGGCTTAAAAGGATATTGTGTTGGAGATGCACAAGTATCGGAGTTACATGCAGGTTTTGTGATTAATAAAAAAGAAGCAACAGCACAAGAAGTTTTAACATTAGTAGAAGAAATAAAGAAAAAGGTATATGATAAATTTAAAGTGAAAATAGAATTAGAAATAGAAGTAATAGGAGAGTAGGAAGGAGATAAAAGATGAGAGGATTTTTTTCGTGGTTTAAAGCAAGCATTAAAATGAAAAGATGGATATTTATTATATTAGTAGGTATCATACTAGCATGTTATGGGGTAGCAACAATATTGGTAACAAAAGAGATGTCTTTTATAGACATTGGAAAGATTGTTGCAGTATTTGTGTTGGGATTTACTTTAATTATATTAGGAATTGTTTTTGCACAAAAAAGAACTTTAGAATTATTAATAGAAGCAAGTGATTTACGATTAGAAAAAGGAAAGAAGAATATCAATATTCATTCTTTGATTTTTAATAAAAAAATATTTGACAAAGGTCCTAAAATAGTTGTAATTGGTGGAGGTTCAGGATTAAATACCGTATTAAAAGGAATTAAAAATTATACCAGTAATATTACTGCCATTGTAACAGTTTCAGATTATGGTAAAATTCCTACCAATTCAAGAAAAGAATTAGACTTATTACCAAGTGATGATATAAAGGAAAGTTTGATTTCATTAGCCTATGATGAAGATGCAATGGAAGCATTGCTACAATATGAATTCTCTAAGAAATTAGCAGGTTTAAATTTTGGAGATATTTACTTATCTGCCATGAAAAATACCTATGGAGATTTTTCAGAAGCAATTTATAGAAGTCCAAGCATTCTAAACATGACAGGAAAGGTATTACCTGTTACATTAGACGAAATGAAAATATGTGCAGAATTAGAAAATGGAATGATTGTAGAAGAAAAAAGTCAGATACCAGCAGTTGCATTTGATAAGGTTACCAAAATCAGTAGAATGTATCTTTCTACTTCGAATTGTACACCTGCCAATGGGGTATTAGAAGCAATTAAAGAAGCAGATGCCATTATTATAGGACCAGG
>CAOJXM010000062.1 GCA_948465625.1 uncultured Clostridium sp.
AAAAGAAAAAAATAGGCTAGAAACCTTGACATATAAAAGAAAATGTGATAAAGTATTTTAGCATATTGTTTAAAGGCAATATGTTCACATCGTTTCAAAGCAAGAATTACGGAGGTGTATTGAAAATGGCAGCAAAAGGACCAAGAGAAAATATAACATTAGAATGTACAGAATGTAAAAGAAGAAACTACATGACATCAAAAAATAAAAGAAACAATACCGATCGATTAGAAATCGTAAAGTATTGCAAATTCTGTAAAAAGCGTACAGCACATAAAGAAACAAAATAATAAGCTATTTTAAGGAGGAAATAAAATGGCTAAAGAAGCAAATAACAACAATAATAAAAACAATAGGCATTTCTTTAAAGACTTCAAAGCGGAATTAAAAAAAGTAATATGGCCAACACCAAAACAAGTTGTAAATAGTACTACTGCTGTTATCACAATAGTATTAATTACTGCTCTTATTGTGTTTGTTTTAGACTTAACATTCGAAACAGCAAACAAATATGGTGTAAACAAATTAAAAAGTATGGTATCAACCGAAAATACAATAGAAAACAATGAAAACAATACAACCCAAGATAATACAACAAACGATACCAATACAACAAACAATTCTGTAGAAGAAAACCAAGCAGATGCCAACACAGTAACAAATCAAGTAGAAGAATAATGTTAATAAAAGGAGGCTAAACCATGTCTCGAGAAAATGATGAAATGATACCAAGATGGTATGTAGTACATACTTATTCTGGATACGAAAACAAAGTAAAAACAGACTTAGAAAAAACAATCAAAAATAGAGAATTAGATGAATTTTTCTTTGACATCGTTGTACCTATGGAAGAACAAATCGAAATAAAAGATGGCAAAAGAAAAACCAATTTAAGAAAAGTATTTCCAGGTTATGTTTTAATCAAAATGATTGTAACAGAAGAATCATGGTACATTGTAAGAAATACAAGAGGAGTCACTGGATTTGTAAGTTCAGGAGCAGACCCAATCCCTCTTACCGATGAAGAAATAAGAACAATGGGATTTGAAGATACACCAATTAACATAGACTATGAAGTAAACGACTCAGTCAAAGTTACCAATGGTCCATTACAAGATTTTATCGGTACTGTACAAGAAATCAACAAAGAAAAAAAGAAAGTAAAAGTTTTAGTATCTATGTTTGGTAGAGAAACACCAGTAGAACTAGAATTTTCACAAGTACAAAAAATAGTATAGTTTTCAATTTTAACAACATATTAAATCAGAATAAAAGGTAGGTGAAATAAAATGGCAGAAAAAGAAATTTCTAATATCATTAAATTACAAATCGAAGCAGGAAAAGCTACACCAGCTCCACCAGTAGGTCCAGCATTAGGTTCAAGTGGTGTAAACATCATGCAATTCGTAAAAGAATTTAATGACAGAACAGCAAATCAACCTGGAATGACAATACCAGTAGTCATTACCGTATACAAAGACAAATCTTTTGAATTCATTACAAAAGTACCACCAGTTGCTGTTTTAATCAAAAAAGCAATCAAAATCGAAAAAGGTTCTGGAAAGCCAAACAGAGACAAAGTAGCAACCATCACATTAGACCAAGTAAAAGCAATTGCAGAACAAAAAATGGAAGACTTAAATGCAGCATCAATCGAAGCTGCTATGAGTATGGTAAAAGGAACAGCACGTTCAATGGGTGTTGTTGTAGCCGAATAACAAAATAAAATGGGAGAGCAAAAAGCTCGTTATTACCAAAGGAGGATAATATGAAAAGAGGAAAAAGATATCAAGAAGCTGCAAAGCTTGTAGATACAAACAAACTATATGAAGCAAAAGAAGCCATCGAATTATTAGAAAAATTTCCAAAAGCAAAATTCGATGAAACAGTAGAACTACATGTAAAATTAGGTGTAGATTCAAAACATGCAGACCAACAAGTTAGAGGTACAGTTGTACTTCCAAATGGTACAGGAAAAACATTAAGAGTATTAGTATTTGCAAAAGGAGACAAAGCAAAAGAAGCAGAAGCTGCAGGAGCAGACTTTGTTGGAGCAGAAGAACTAATACCAAAAATCGAAAAAGAAAACTGGTTTGAATATGACGTAATCGTTGCAACTCCAGACATGATGGGTGTAGTAGGAAGACTTGGTAAAGTATTAGGACCAAAAGGATTAATGCCAAACCCAAAATCAGGAACTGTAACAATGGATGTTACCAAAGCAATTTCAGAAATCAAATCAGGAAAAGTAGAATATCGATTAGACAAAACAAACATCATCCACTTAGGATTTGGAAAAGTATCATTTGGTGCAGATAAATTATTAGAAAACTATGAAACTGTTGTAGATGCTATTATAAAAGCAAAACCAGCAGCAGCAAAAGGACAATACATTAAAAGTGTAGCAATCTCTACAACTATGGGACCAGGAATACTAATCAACCAAAAATAGAAAACAAATAAATAGCCAAAGAAAGTAGGCATACCATAAGACCTACCGAGGCATAAATTGAGCGGGAAACTACTCTTTATATGCCATGGCTATAAAGAGTAGTTTAATTTATAGGAGGTGACAAAAGAATGGCAAATGAGAAAATAATCAAACAAAAGGAAGAAGAACTAAATGCTTTAGCTACTAAAATAAAAGAAGCTAAATTAGTACTTTTAACAGATTACAGAGGAATCAATGTTACTGATGTTACTCAATTAAGAAAAAACTTAAGAGGAACAAAATCAGACTATAAAGTAATTAAAAACAATATAACAAGAAGAGCATTACAAGCATGTGGTGTAGAAGGACTAGAAGAAAAATTAGAAGGACCAACAGCAGTTATATTGGGATATGAAGATTACTTAGAACCAGCAAAAGCAATCTATGAATACACAAAGAAAAACGAAGCATACAAAATCAAAGGTGGTATTGTAGAAGGAAAAGTAATGACAGCAGAAGAAATCATTACCTTAGCAAAACTTCCATCAAGACAAACCTTACTTGGAATGCTTGCTGGTGCTTTACTTGGAAATGTTACAAAACTTGCAGTTGCATTAGACCAAGTTAAAGTGCAAAAAGAAGCAAACGCTTAAATTTTAATAAAAAGTAAAATCAGATAGAAAGCCAAATATCTGATACAAAAAATATAAATTAGGAGGAATTTAAAATGGCAAAAGTAGATGAATTATTAGAGACAATTGACAGCTTAACAGTTGTTGAATTATCAGAATTAGTAAAAGGAATAGAAGAAAAATATGGAGTATCTGCAGCAGCAGTTGCAGCACCAGCAGCAGGTGGAGCAGCAGCAGGAGCAGCTGAAGAAAAATCTTCATTCAATGTAGTATTAAAAGATGCAGGAGCAAACAAAATCCAAGTAATCAAAGTAGTTAGAGATGCTACAGGATTAGGATTAAAAGAAGCAAAAGAATTAGTTGACGGAGCTCCAAAAACAGTTAAAGAAGGAGTTGCTAAAGAAGAAGCTGAAGAATTAAAAGCTAAATTCACAGAAGCAGGAGCAGTTATAGAACTTGCTTAATTGGACCATTAGGGACGCTTCTTTAAAATAAAATCAAAACGTGTAAGAGTAAATCTTATACGTTTTTTCTTTACAGAAACGCATAAGTCTGCTACAATAAAAAACAGGTGAAGAAATATGGAACAAAAAATAGCAATCATTGCAGCCATGCAAGAAGAAATGGAAGAAATTAAAAAAATAATGGATAATCTAGAAGAAAAAACAATACAAGGATTAACAATACAAGAAGGAGAAATAAATGGCTCAAAAGCCATTCTCGTTCAATCTGGAGTAGGAAAAGTAAATGCAGCAAGGACTACTCAAATTCTAGTAGACCATTATTCCTTAAAAAGTGTCATCAATGTTGGTTCAGCAGGGGGATTAAGAGAAGATTTAAACATAGGAGATATTGTAATAGGCGATAACTTAGTACAACACGATTTTGACATTACTGCTTTTGGGCATCCAAAAGGACATATAACAGAATTAGGAATCAACTTTAAAAGCAATCAAGAATTAGTAAAAAAAGCAGAAAAAGCAATTCAGGCCATTTTACAACAAGAAGAAAAGCTTAAAATAGTAAAAGGAACCATAGCATCAGGAGATATTTTTTGCACAAGTGTGGAAATGAAGCATAAAATACATAGTAAGTTTCAAGCCAGTTGTGTAGAAATGGAAGGAGCAGCCATTGCACAAGTTTGCACATTAGATCAAATTCCATTCATCATCATTCGTTCTATATCAGATGTACCAAATGGAAACAACAACATTGAATTTGATGAATATTTAAAGTATGCTTCCACAAGATGTGCCCAATTTATTAAGAAAATGATATCATAGGAAAGAGAAAATCAGGAAAAACTGCAAAAAATTACAATAAAAATCAAATAAATGGCAAAAAATGCAAAAAAAACAAAATATCAAAATTGACAGATTACAATTTTAATTATATACTAAAACAGTATAAAAAGTTCGAAATAAAAGGAGAAAAATATGAGAAAAAGAAAACAGCTACTATTAAGCATACTACTAATCATTAGCATAAACTTAATCTTTATCCAACAAATGTATGCAGCAACAGGAATTATTCAAACTGAAACCATCCGATTAAGAAAACAAGCATCAACGAATTCAACAATATTAGACTTAATATCAGAAGGGGAAAAAGTAGAAATTCTTTCAGAAGAAAAGGAATGGTATAAAGTAAAATACAAAGGAATGACAGGATATGTAAGTAAAGAATATGTAAAAGTAGATGGAAAAATAACCAGTAGCACACCTACACCTAGTCCTACACCAAAATCAAGTGCAACTCCTACACCAACGCCTACTCTGGCACCAACTCCAACTCCAGAACCAACACAGGAACCTAATCCTACGCCAGAGCCAAGTACAACACCAGATACCTCACAAGAAGAACAAACAGGAACAATAACAGTAGGAGAGATAAAAAAAGTAAAACAAACAGAAAAATTATACATTTTACCATTAATCCATTATAGTAGCATTTATGAAATTACAACCAGTGATACTATTAAAATATTGCAAATTGTAAACAATTGGGCATATGTAGAAACAAAAGGAATGAATGGTTGGGTAATTGTAGATAGATTAGAAGAAAAAGAGGAAACGACACCAGTTAGTACACAACCAGAAGAAGAACCAACTAAGCAAGAAGAAGTAACACCAACACCAGAACCAACGCCACAAACCAACAAAACAGCTTACATTAAAGGGGAGCAAGTAAATTTTAGAGAAAAAGCAAAAAATGATTCAGAAGTAATACAAACCTTAAAGCAAAATACAAAAGTAGAAATAATTGAAAAAGGGGAAGAATGGTCAAAAGTAAAATACAATGGAAAAGAAGGATATGTTGCAACTAGACTACTTTCTGATACCAAAATAGAAGTAACCAATCGTTCTGCACAACCAAGAACAGCGGGAAATTTAGTTGTAGAACAAACTGCACAAACAGAAGAACTAATCACAGCAGAAGCAAAGGCAAACAACAAAGGGAGTGAAATTGTTGCCTATGCCAAACAATTTTTAGGGTGCAAATATATATATGGTGGAGCAAGTCCAAAAGGATTTGATTGTTCTGGGTTTACTCAATATGTATACAAACATTTTGGTTATAACATTGCAAGAACAGCAACAGCACAATCTAAAAATGGAAGACAAGTCAGCAAAAGTGAATTACAATTGGGGGATTTAGTCATCTTTACACCATATAATTCCAACAGTGGAATCGGTCATGTAGGAATTTATATTGGAGATAACCAATTTATTCACGCATCATCCGAAAAAACAGGTGTTATCATCTCTTCCTTAAATAGTGATATGTATACAAGAAGATATGTAACAGCAAGAAGAATTTTAGAATAAAAATGGGGGCAATTAAAAATAAAGGCAGGTAGCAAACATGAAAAGACCAATTTTAATTGCATTATTAGGATATATCATAGGAATTATATGGGAGCTATACTTAAAAACAAGTATAGTTCTTTTTGTAATTAGTACAATTATAATTTATATACTAGCTAAAATAGTGCTAAAACAAATTAACACACAAAAACTTAGTAGAATGCAAAAAAGAAAAATAAGAAGAATTAGAGTATGCACCCAGGCAAAGAAAACTCCAAAAATCATAATTATCCTACTAATCTTTGCAACAATATCCAATTTTATAATCAAAAAAGAAAATGAGCAATACGATAAAAAATTTCAAAACATAACACAAGGCAAATTTGTAGCAACAATAGTAGAACAACAAAAGCAAACCAACTATAATAGGCAATATAAAATAAAGTTAGATACCAATACATATCTTCTCTTAAAAGTAAAAGAACAAACCCAGTTAGAACTGGGGGACAAGATTGAATTTATGGGAAAACTAGAATTGCCACAAGAACAAAGAAATTACAAAGGATTTGATTATAAAGAATATCTAAAAACTAAGAAAATAT
>CAOJXM010000063.1 GCA_948465625.1 uncultured Clostridium sp.
GTGTATTCCATGACCAACCATTAAAATCCCTTAATACTTCTGTATTGTTTATATTTTCCCCTATGTTTAGCAATTCAGATAATGCTACTCTACACAAACTATATTTTTCATCAAAATAGATACTGGTATCATTCATTTCAAAAATGGCATACAAAATATTTTTTTCGTTGGGATAAAATAGTTCAATCCTCTTTTCATAAGGATAAACCAAATATCGATTTTTCTTAATTTTCTCTTCGTCATAAGCTTCTTGTGCTGTTACAATTTCAATTTGTTCACAATCTTCTTTTATAATTCTTAATATTTTTTCAATGTAGCTATTTTTATCTTCTATATTTACTTTTACCATGAAATAGTCTTCATAACCAGCCTCTATTTTGTATAACATGGAAAGGAGCAGATTTTTGACATCAATCGAAAAATCCTTTTTTGCTAGAATTTTCTCCAATTCATTATTATAATCTTTGGTTGACCACATTAAAATCTTCTCCCTTCTATTTTCTATTCTTGTGTTTCTTCTTGAGCAGGTGTTCCCATTTTTAATTCTGCCCATCTTTCTTTTGTCATCAATACTTTTCTTGGTTTACTACCCTCGTAACCTGATATAATTCCTCTTTCTTCCATTTGGTCAATAATTCTTCCTGCACGAGCATATCCCACTTTAAATCTTCTTTGAATAAATGAGGTGGATGCTTGCCCTGTTTCGATTGTAACCTCAATGGCTTCCATTAAAAATGGGTCTGTGTCATCATCTGGGTCTTTAGCATCTAATTCTTTATCTGTTTTATTATTATTCTCAATTTTTTGTAAAATATCCTCACTATAAGTAGCTTCTCCATTTGATTTTAAGAAATCGACTATTTTTTCTACTTCTTTGTCTGATACAAAAGCTCCTTGTACTCTAGTAGGTTTTGGTGCACCAGATGGATAAAATAGCATATCTCCTTTTCCTAATAATTTTTCTGCTCCTACCATATCTAATATGGTTCTAGAATCTACTTGAGAAGAAACCGCAAATGCAATTCGAGATGGAATGTTGGCTTTAATAATACCTGTAATAACATCAACAGATGGTCTTTGGGTTGCAATTACTAAGTGCATTCCTGCTGCTCTTGCCATTTGTGCTAAACGACAAATCGCATCTTCTACATCTTTTGCAGCAACCATCATTAAGTCTGCTAACTCATCAATGATAATAACAATCTGTGGTAATTTTTCTCCTCCACCTTCTGCATCCAATGCTTCGTTATAGCCTTTGATGTCTCTTACTCCTTTTTTTGCAAACAATCCATAACGATTTACCATTTCTTGTACTGCCCATGCAAGTGCTCCTGCTGCTTGTTTTGGGTCAGTTACTACTGGTATTAGTAAATGTGGAATTCCATTGTATACAGATAATTCAACTACTTTTGGGTCTACCATTACTAATTTTACTTCACTTGGTTTTGCTTTGTAAATGATACTGGTGATTAATGTATTAATACATACACTCTTTCCAGAACCAGTTGAACCTGCAATTAAAACGTGTGGCATTTTTGCAATATCTGATACTACTTCATTTCCTGCAACATCTTTTCCTAAGGCAAATGCTAACTTAGAAGAATGCTCTGTAAAACTTTCTGCTTCTATAATGTCTCTTAAATGCACCATTTCGTTTTCTTCATTTGGTACTTCGATTCCAACTGCTTGCTTTCCTGGAATTGGTGCTTCAATTCTGATGGATTTTGCTGCTAAATTTAAAGCAATATCATCTGCTAAGTTTGCAATCTTGCTAACACGAACTCCTTCTGCTGGTTTTAATTCATATCTTGTAATAGCGGGTCCTACAGTAACATTTTCTACTTTTGCTGATACATTAAAGCTATGTAAGGTTCGTTGTAATCTAGTAGCATTATCGGCAATTGCTTTTTTACCACCTTTTAATTTTCTTGCTTCCCCTTGACTCAACAATTGAATTGGTGGAAATTCGTAATTTTCATCCTCTACGGTTAAAGTATGCTCTAATCCTAATACTTGTATGGTTTTATCTTCTTTTGGCTTTTCTTCGGTTTTAAATAGATTGGCATCAAGCACATCTGGTGAAAATTCTTCCTTTTTCTTTTCCTCTCTTGGCTCTTGTATTTTTGGTTGTGGTATTTCTTTTTCTTCCATTCCTAATGGCAATAATTCATCTTTATCATGATTGTATTTTTGAACTTTTGGCTCATCGTTTAAATTGATGGTAATTTGGTCTTCTAGTGGAATGTCAATTGAACTTTTCTTTTCTTGTTTTCGTAGTTCTCTTCTATTGTTTCTCTTTTCTTCTTTCATTGCTCTTCTAGCTTCTCTTTGTTTTTCGTACTCTTCTTCTTCCTCTTCTTCATATTCTAATCTTGCTTGTCTTCTTTCTTCTTTACGCTCTTTTGCTGTCTCTACTGCACTTGCTACCATATCAGATGGATGAATACCAAAGATAAAGATTAAGGTTACGATTGCAATTCCAATTGCTAAAATTACAGCTCCTGTCATTCCCAATAATTCAATGGTAGGAACAGCTGCTATGGCTCCAATGGCTCCTCCACCTACATTTTTTTCTCCTAGTTCATAGGCTTGTTTAATCACTTCTCCAAAATCTTGACTTAATAATATATTTCCTTTTGATATTTGGAACGTACACATGATAAGTGAAAAACAAATTAAGAAAATGGCATATTGTACTAATTTTGAACTTAAATAATATTTTTTGTTACTGGCAATGGAAATGGCAATGGAAAAGGTTCCAATTGGTAGGATATACTTAATCCACCCCATAATTCCACCAAGCATAGGACTTAATATTTTCCCTATATAGCCAGAATTGGTGTAAATTAATACAACTAATAGGATACTAATAATTAACATTGCTACAACAGCTAAATCAATATTTATTTTGCTTTTACTTTGTTTCTTTTTGCTTCTACTTGCTTTTTTAGGCATTTTGTTTTACTCCTTTTTTTCTTATTCCGTTCGAACAAAATCTTACATAAAAAAGTATTTTATTCGAAACAATTTCCTTAATAAAAAGCCAGTTGTCAGAATGTTTTTTTCTATTTTCTCTGACTTCTGACTTTCTCTTTGGTTGCTCTTATTTTAACTCTTTTCTGTTGTTTTGAATGGTTTTTAATGCTTCTTCTAAAACGACTTCTGCTTTTTCTAAAATGTTGTCTGCATACATTTTGGTTCCATTTGAAATTTCTCTTGCTTTTTCATTTGCGATTTCTATAATTTGTGTTTTTTGTTCATAAGCTTGCTTGGTGATTTCGTGTTCATCAATCATAGAAATAATTCTATTTTCTGCTTCTTTTATAATCTCATCTGCTTCTTTTTGGGCTTCTACTAGAATACGTCCTCTTTCTTCTTTTACCCATTTTGCTTGTTTTAATTCTTCTGGAAGTTTTAATCGAATTTCCTTAATGATATCTAACAAATCTTCTTTATCTACAATGCATTTACCTGAAAAAGGTAACCCTTTTCCATTTTCTAATGCATCTTCTAAAGTTTCTAATAACGTAAATATTTCCATGTTTTACCCCTTTCGACTTAGGAAAATCAGTTCAATTCTTCCATATTTCCTAATGTCATACATGTTAATCTCTATATTTTCTAATTGACATTTTTCTCTTTCTTTATCATCGGTTTCTAAAATGATGATTCCATCTTCTGCTAGTAAATCTAATTTCACAATTTCTTCTACTGCTTGTACTGCTATATTTTTTGCATAAGGTGGATCAATCAATATCAAATCAAATTTTTCTTTTTGACTCATTTGATTTAAAAGCTTTTTATAATCAGCATGAATGATTTCTGCTTTTTCTTGCAAGTGTGTTTTTTCTATGTTTTGTTTGATGATTTGAATTGCATTTTTGGATTGGTCACAAAAAACTGCTTTTTTGGCACCTCTACTTAATGCCTCTATTCCTAATGCACCACTTCCTGCAAACAAATCCAATATATTCGCATCTGCTATTTTATTTTGTATGATATTAAACAATGATTCTTTTACACGATCTAAAGTTGGCCTTGTGGTATCTCCCTCTAAACTATATAAATTGGTTCCTCTTGCACTTCCACTAATAACTCTCATACCCACTCCTATTGTGATTTTAATCTTCCTATTTTGTGATACTTCTATTTTATCTTTTTTCTTTAATAAGTCAATAGTATTCGATAAAATGTAATATATATTTAACATTCTTGTAATATTGTCTCATTTTTGTCATTTACTGGCAAATTCCCCAAACAGATTTCTTTTTTAAAAAACTTTTTTCTACTTTTTGTATATAGCAGAACACCACACATTAATTTTGTGTGATACCTTGTTTATGAAATTTATTTAATCATTTCCGTTATATCTTGTCGAAATGTTTTTCTTGCATTCTTTTCCATTTTATGGTTTAATCATAATATTAAATTGCATGTATATGCATATCTTAATCTTTTATTCTTTGTTGTTTCAACATTTTTCCAGAATAAGAATTTAATTTTTAGAACGTATCTATCTTTTACGCTTTCTTTTATGTAGCATGCAGTTTAAAATTTATTTCAACCAAGGAGGTTCTTTATGAACAATTTATTTATTCCGAAAATCGATGTTATTTTCCATTCTTTATTTCGTGTTAGTAACGAATCGATTACTAAATCCCTTATTTCTACTATATTAGTAAAAGGGCACGATTATTCCAAACTAAAGAAAACCATTTGTATTGCCATCTTGGATTATGAACTAGATATCAATTTTTCTCTTAATTTTCATACGAATTGGAAAATTAAAGATGAAGAAAATGGGCATACCATATTGACAGATTTGTTTGAATTACATATAATAGAATTGCTCAAAGCACTAAAAGCCAAAAATATGGATGACCTCAAGGTATAGTTCAACGAAACAAAGAAATTACTAAAAATATGCTTTTAAAAAACATGGATATTCACACCATATCGGAACTTACTCAATTATCTGTAGAAGAAATTGAAAAAATCAAGCAAACTTTATAGCTTATCTAGAAATTGAATTTTTTATTTTAAATTTTTTGGCATACGAAACTCCCCAATGATTAAACTTTTTTGTCTAATCATTGGGGTTCCCTTTAAAATCTGCTTTTTACTATTCTTTATTTACTTCTTTTAATAATTCTAATTGTGAAATCAATAATGATTCCATTTTTGCTTTATAGATGTCAAATTCTTTTTGTACATCTGTTAATTCTTTTTTCTTTAAAACAATCTCATTTTCCAAAGCATCACTGGCTTGTTTTGCACTTGCCTGTGCCTCATTAATGATTTGCTCTGCTTGTTGTTTTGCTACATTTTTCACTTCTTCTGCTGTAGATTGTGCCATTAACAAGGTACTTTGTAAAGTGGATTCAATTGATTTATATTTTACTAAACTTTCATTTAGTTCTTCTATTTTTGCTCTACTCTCAGAATTCTCTCGATACAATTTTTCATATTCTGCTGTGATTTCATCTAAAAAGTCATCTACCTCTTCTACATTGTATCCATTCATCATCTGTTTTGCGAATTTTTTATTTTCTATTTCTAATGGTGTTAACATTTTTTAGCCTCCTTACATCGATTGCTATCCTTTATTGCGATTTAGTTGTTTTTTAACCATGACACAGATAATTTATTTTTTAATTCTTCTCTAGCTATATCGGTTGAAATTTCATAGTTGGTTGGAGCAATTAAGAAAATAGCGTTAGATATTTTTTGGATATGACCATCTAATGCATGGGTTGCACCACTAATAAAGTCTACTATTCTTCTAGCAACATCTTTATTTACATATTCCAAATTAACAATCACTGATTTTCTTTCTTTTAAGTATTCACAAATTTCTTCTGATTGCTCAAAAGTTGTTGGTTGTGATATTACCATTCTTACTTGTTGTGTTTGTGGCATATTTACCACTTTATTTTTTCTTCCAAATATTTTTTTATTTTCCTCAGCATATTCTTCTTCATCGTCATCATAATTATAATCATATACTTTATCGTCTAATTCTTCTTCCTCTGCCTCTGTTTCCATTCCTAAAAATCCCCAAACTTTGTCCATTATAGCTCCTGCCATTTAAAAAACCTCCTAATAATTTTTTCCATTCGTTTTTTTCTACTAAAAGTATCTTACTTTTTTTATTATTTGTCAATACTTTTTTCATTTGTAATTTAAACTTAATCTTTTTGTAATATTTTTGTAATATTACGGTTTTAAAATAATTTCATCATACAAAGAAATTGTTTTTAATTGCCTAATCTGTGTTGTATCAAAGCCTAATCCTTTTAATTCTTCATTATCATATCTACTAATAATTGCGTATGTATCATTTTGCTTTAGTATTTTTACTAATATCTTGTCTGTATAACCTGCTCTTGTCCTTACAATATAGTCTAAGTCATTTTCGTGAATAATAGCACTATTTGGTACTTTTA
>CAOJXM010000064.1 GCA_948465625.1 uncultured Clostridium sp.
CCTACTCTTTTTAGTTCATCTGTAAATTCTTTTCTTACATCAATTGTTTTTAATCTTTGATTAATCCATTCTTCTGAATATCCTTTTTTTCGATAAGTATCTAATGCTCTACTAATACTAATTTCTGGGTCATAGGCTTCATCAATCCTTTCTTTTCCCACTTGTGCTAGCCACACTTTAAAAGGTTCTGCTTTTTTAGATGGAATGGATTGTACTAACCTCAATATTTGTTCCGTATTCATTACATCAGTATCTCTTAATTTTCCGTCATTTGCTTGCATTTTCAACTGGTAACAATTTGTTACCAGTTCACTTCCTTCTTTATTTAATCTCATCTTTAACGTTTTCCAGTATTTTCTTCCAGCTTGATATTCACTATTTGTTAAAACTGACACAACATCTACAACCGAAAAATACCAATTTTCTTCTGTTTCATTCCATGCTACTCTTATGTTCTTATCTTCAAATAATTTTAAATTTTTATTTTCTTCCATTTTTCCTCTTTTCTAATTCCAACGATTTGTAAGTGTTAGAATTTATTTTCTATATTTATATCATACTGCAAACATTTTTTCAATAGTTTTTTGCGAATTTTTGTTCTTTTTGCTATTTTGATAAAGGTAACAACTTTTTTGTTGCTACCTTTATCAATCTATTCTTCTTGATTAATATATATATCAATCGCTTCTGCTACTCCACTTGAGTTGTTATCTTTTACCACAATATCTCCAATGTGATTGGCTGCTAACATAGAATTCCCCATAGCTACTCCTAAGCCTGCATTTTCCACCATTTCTTTATCGTTTGCATTATCTCCAATTGCCATAACTTCTTCTTTTTGTATGTTTAACTTTTCCATTAAAAATTGGATAGCTGTCCATTTATTCGCATTCTTGTTGGATACTTCTGTGTAGTAATATTCAATTGGAACTTCTGTTGTTCCATTTTTAATTCTTTTTCTTGACATATGTTCGATATCTAACACATCAATATCAGAAACAAGCTTTAATTTTCGTATGATGCTAGAGAATATAATTTGGTCACTATCACATATTGTCATTTTTAGAATTTCCAAATCTTGCGTTTCTTTTATATATTTACAGATATCTTCTACAATATTGATATTCGTCCTTTTTTCTAGAGGCTTGTTACTATTTTCATTGTTATAAAATAAAATATTATAATTTAAGCTTTTTGCTAATACACTGTTTCTTGTATAAACATTATAATAAATACTATTTTCTTCACATATCTTGATAATTTCTAATGCTTTTTCTTTTGTCATAAATGTATCATAGATGACTTCCTCTTTTTGAAGGTCATATACCATTGTTCCATTTCCTGATATAATGTACTTATCTGCCCCTAGTTCCATTGCTATATTTTTTACAGAACTTGGCATTCTACCAGATGCTAGTACAATTTCACTGCCCTTTTGAATTGCTTGCTTAATTGCTCTTTTATTTTCTTCACTTACTTCCCCATATGAATTTAGTAATGTACCATCCAAATCAATTGCTACTAATTTATACATAACTTTCTCCCTTATCCTAATGTTTTAAATTATTATACAATAAAAGCATATCTTTTTACAATATGCTTTTATGTTTTTTCTTTTACTTAGGGGAATACATATAAATATACGTATCCTTTCCTACTATACATATATAATAATTAGAATAACCACTTTCACCTGTTATTACGCTATCTACTTTTTTATTGTAGATTTCGCTATCTTCAATATCATTAATGCAAATTGGTACATCACTACCATCTCCTACTGTTCCATTTCCTAATTGTCCATAACGATTATCTCCCCATGTATATACCATTCCTTCCTCATCTCTTACTATTGATAATCCGTCAGAAATTGATTCAAATAAGAAATGAATGTCTACTACATTTTTTCCTTGTAAAGGAGATATATCACTCATACAGATTACTTCATCTCCTTTTCCTTCATATACTTTTCCTTCACTATCTAAAATCAACCTCTGCTTGAAATCAGTTATCTTTTTCCCCTGTAGTGTTGGTAGTTGACTATTTATTATGGTATCTAAATCTACTACTTCATCTCCATGCCCTACATAAATTTTCCCTCTATTATCTTTTACCACATAAGTATTATATTCGTAAAAAAGAATTTTTTCTATATTTTTATCCTGTAACATTTCCTCTTCATTACTCATGCAAATTGGTACATTACTACTGTAATCATTTCTAATAGCTCCCCATATATAAAGTTTACCTTCTTTATCAATTGCCATTACTGTTCCAATTGTATCAATAAAAACTTCTTTTATTGCTTTTCCTTTTAATTCTCCTGTGTCACTTATGCAAATGGCTACATCACTATCTACTGTTGTCCCATTTCCCAATTGTCCTACATCATTTGCTCCAAAAGTATATACCTTACCTTCTTTATCTAATGCTATTACAGTTTCTCCATTTCCAACAATATGAGCAATATTTCCATTAGGCAAACCTTCTATTTGTACTTCAGAATCCATTTCTAGTTTATCAAAAATATTTCCTGGATAAGACTTTCCTAACTTTATTTTCCCATCTGCTGTTAATACCCACCATCTTACAAAACCTTCGCTTCTTGCTGTAGGTAAACCAAACTCTCTTACAATATCCACAATTTTCATTGGGTCTTCTGAATTTTGTAATTGTTCCATTAAGTCTCCCATTTCTTTATCTACACTGTTTAAACTGGTCGATTCATTGTTCGCTGCATTTTTGTATATTTTAGCTCCTTCATCTGATTTCTTAAAAATCCCATTGTCTCCAATTACCATGTTAATGGCCACTCCTGCTAAAATTAGCATAACGATGACTGTGATAATTAAGGCAATTAGTGTAATACCTTGGTTACTTCTCTTTGAAAATTTCATTTTAATTACTCTCCTTTTTTCTTCTGTAGTTTTCCCTCTTTTTTCTTACTTTATTCCTATTATTTTATATAAGCAAAATAGTTATACTATCTTGCCCTATATTCTTACAATAAAAAATAAGTAAAAAGAAAACGAAAAAACGTATAAAGGATATTTCTATCCTTTATACGTTTTATATCATACCTCATATAATTCTTCAAGTATTTTCGTAAATGTCATACAATTGTAATATTCTTTGTATTCTCCTTCCAATCAACTCACTTACCTTGTGCCCCATTTACCATTGCTTTTACAACTTTTTCTTTGTTTATTCCAGTCGTATCATTTTCTAAGGTAAGTAAAGTTGTTCCAAACTCTCCTATAATTACTGGTACTCCTAATTCCACAATAACCTCCCTAACGGGTTATACTCTTTATGGATTTCAATTGCTAGTAAATACCATTTCCAATACGTAATCTATAATTTCCCAGGCATTTTCTTTGTTTACATAGTACTTTTCAAAGTTGTTAATAGAACCATCTTTATTATAGAAATACAAATGATTTTTAAAACAAATTGTTCATTTTTACATCTAATTCGTTCAAATAAATTATTTCCTGATTGGTTGCATTTTGATAAATTTTTGCTCCCTCTGTTGCTTTCTTAAAAATTCCATTATCTCCTATTGTTATATGTATTGCTACCCCTGCTAAAATTAGCATGGTTACTACCGTTATCACTAATACTATTAAAGTGATTCCTTTTGTCTTTTGCATTCTTTTTCCTACAAATACTCATATAACCCATTTTCTTTTATATATTCTAATACGCCTTTTGGTAACTCTATTTGTGTCTCTTTTTCCTTTATTTGTTTCCTAATTTGTGTTGAACTAACTTCTGCATAAACTTGATTTTCTATTATTTTGATATTCTTCTTATTCTCAAAATTTTGTGGAATTACAAAATCTTTTCGTTTTATTACAATATAGTTATATTTGCTTTGTAATTCCTCATTAATCTTATACAAATTATCAGCACCTAATAAAAAGTAAATCTCATCTTGTTTGTATAATTTGTGAATCACTTCAAAAATTTCAATTGGCATTAAGGTTTTATCAGAATTCAACTCCAAATCGGATATTTCCAATTCCTTATAATCTTGTGTTGCTATTTTTAACATCTCATATCGATATTGTTCCTCTATCAATCCTGGCTTTTGGTAGTGATTTCCCACTGGAACCATTACCACTTTGTCTAATTTATATTCTTTTACAATTTGAAGCACCAACTCGATATGTGCCTTGGTTACTGGATTAAAACTTCCGCCAAAAAATCCGTATTTTCATGCCTATTCCTACCTTAAATATATTTTCTTATCTCCTGATAAATTTCTTCGTGAATCTCTTCTATGCTTCTTATCTGGTTGTCTTTTACACACTTAACTTCATACCAATTGTATTTTTCTACCAAACTACATGCTGCCTCATAACTATCTACAATGTGAGATTTATCCCTTTCATGAATGTCTTTTTGCTCTTGATGTGTAAATTTATTTTCTCTATTTTCCATTAATTTTATCGCATATTCTGGTGGCATATTTAAAAAGAAGGTTTTGGTTGGAACTGGTAGTTTATATAAGTTAAACTCAAAATCCCACAACCAATCTAAAAACTTTTCTCTTTCTTCTTTGTCTTTTATCTTTCCCGCTTGATGCACCATATTCGCAGTTGTATAGCGGTCTGCTAATAGAATCCCACCATTGTTATAGTATTGCTCCAAGTCTTTTTTAAAAGTTGCATAACGGTCTGCTGCATAAAAAGTAGATGCCACATAAGGGCTAATTTCTTTTGCATTTTCTCCAAACTCTCCTGATAAATACATTTTTACCAATGAAGAGGATGGGCTATCATAGTTTGGAAAACTAACCGTTTTATACTCTATTTTTTCTTTTTCTAATCTTTCTTGTAACCTATTAAATTGTGTTTGTTTACCACTTCCATCTGTTCCATCTATTACAAATATTTTTCCCATTTCTTACTCCCTTAAATTCTTCTTACTATTTTTTCATCGCTTGTTTGATATATTCAATTTCTTCTTCCTTATCTAAACGTACAAATAATGGTTCCCCTTTTTCTATTACTTTAGTTCCTTCTAAAATTTGGTCATATTCCTTTAAACTTTCCCATTTTTGTAAGGCTGTTTCGTTTTCTAATCCAATTTGTCTAAAGATGTTCTTTGCTGTATCTTCCATAAATGGTGCTATCATAATTGCAATTTTTCTTAAATTTTCAATTAGATGATACATGGTTGCTTCTAATTTTTTAGTTTTTTCTTCTTTTGCTAATACCCATGGAGCTGTCTCATCTATATATTTATTGGTTCTAGCTACCATCGCCCATATTTCTGCTACTGCATTACTTAAATGTAGATTATCCATATTTTCTTCTACTTTTTCTATGGTTTGTATTGTAAATTCTTCTAACTCTTGGTCTACCTCATTTTCTTTACAATAAGTAGGAACGTTTCCCTCAAAATATTTATTTATCATACCTACTGTTCGATTTAATAGATTGCCTAAATCATTGCATAAATCAAAATTAAATTTTTCTACAAATCCTTCTGGGGTAAAAACGCTATCTTGCCCATATGGAAATTCTCGAATTAAAAAGTACTTAGTAGCATCTAAACCATATCGGTCTATTAGCATTTCTGGATATACTACATTTCCTTTTGATTTTGACATTTTTCCATCTTTCATCATGATAAAACCATGAGCATATATCTTTTTTGGTAATGGCAAATCTAATGCCATTAAAAAGATTGGCCAATAAATACCATGAAAACGAATAATATCTTTTCCTACAATGTGCAAATCTGCTGGCCAGTATTTTTGAAATAAGGCATCTTCTTTGGTTGCATACCCTAATGCTGTAATGTAGTTGGTTAACGCATCTAACCATACATAAATTACATGTTTTGGGTCTTTTGGAACTTTAATTCCCCAATCAAATGTAGTTCTTGTTATACATAAATCTTCTAATCCTGGTTTTAAAAAGTTATTAAACAATTCATTTTTCCTTGCTTCTGGTTGGATAAAGTCTGGATTTTCTTCATAAAATTGGATTAATCTGTTCGCATATTTTTTCATATCAAAAAAGTAGGCTTCTTCTTTCATTTTTTCTACTGTTCTTCCACAATCTGGACATTTTCCCTCTACTAATTGCGTCTGGGTAAAGTAGGTTTCACATGGTTTACAATACCACCCTTCGTATTCTCCTTTATAAATATCGCCTTGTTCCATTAAGCGATTCATGATTTCTTCTACTCTTTTTACATGTCTTTCTTGTGTAGTTCGAATAAAGTCATCATATTCTATGTTCATCTTTTTCCATAATTTTTGTGCATATTCTGCTATATCGTCTACATGTTCTTGTGGCGTTTTCCCTGCTGCAATTGCTACATCTTG
>CAOJXM010000065.1 GCA_948465625.1 uncultured Clostridium sp.
AAAAGAGTTTGCAGAAAAAAATGATTTGAATTTTTATACTACAGATTATGAAGAATTTTTGGAAAAAGTACAAGCTGTATATATTGCTACTCCACATTTAACACATTATGAATATGCCAAAAAAGCAATTGAGAGACATAAGCATGTAATTTGTGAAAAGCCAATTGTTTTAAAAGAAGAAGAAGCAAGAGAATTATATGAATTAGCAAAACAAAATAATGTGGTATTAATGGAAGCAATTAAAACCGCATATGCACCAGCTTTTAATCGTCTAGTTTCACTTGCTAAGAGTGGTATTATTGGGGATATTAAAGATGTTGATGCTACTTTTACCAAATTGGTAAGTGGAGATATACGAGAGTTAGATGCAACACAAGCTGGAGGAAGTGTAACAGAATTAGCAACGTATCCATTAATTGCTATTGTGAAGTTATTAGGTATAAATTATGAAGATATACAATTTTATTCCTATATGGATAAAGAGAAAAAGGTAGACTTATATACCAAAATACTATTTAAATATAAAAATGCAGTAGCGACTGCACAAGTAGGATTAGGAGTGAAAAAAGATGGTAATTTAACGATATCTGGAACCAAAGGATATATTTTTGTACCTGCCCCATGGTGGAAAACTGAGTATTTTGAAGTGAAATTTGAAAAACAAGATAATAATACAAAGGATTTTTATAAATTTGAGGGTGATGGATTACGATATGAATTAGCAGAGTTTGTGAATTGTATTAACCAAAATAGAAAAAATTTATATTTGAAAGAGGAAGAAAGCATTTGTATTGCTAAGATAATGGAGAAATATAGAGAGCAATTAGCAAAGAAAATATAAATGAGAAAGTATAGAAGGAGAATATAAATGAATAATAGACCCAAAATAAGTATAATAGTTCCAATATATAATGTGGAAAAATATTTAGTAAAATGTTTAGATTCTTTAGTTAATCAAACATTAAAGGAAATAGAAATTATTTTAGTAGATGATGGTTCACCAGATAATTGTCCTAAAATCTGTGACGAATATGCCAATAAGGATAATAGAATAAAAGTAATTCATAAACAAAATGCAGGAGTATCAGCTGCAAGAAATACAGGAATAGAGATAGCTACAGCAGAATGGCTAGCATTTGTGGATGCAGATGATTGGGTAGAAGAAGACATGTTTGAGGAAGCATATAAAAGAACGGTAAATTGCGATGTTGATATGGTATTATTTAACTTTTATTCAAATTATGAAAAAAAAGAAGTAGTTAATAAAAAAATACCACAAGAAGATTTTATAACAGATAATCAAGATATAATACAACAATTAAAATTATCAGTATTGCATGAGACATTTGGTCCATACAACACTTCATTTACATTGATGGGGGCACCTTGGAATAAAATTTTTAAAGCAAGTATAGTCAAAGAAAATAAGATAGAATTTCCATTAGAAGTAAAAGGAGTATTTGATGATGCATTGTTTAATTTGTATTATTATGATTATGTAAAAAAAGTTGTGTTTTTTAATAAACCATTATATCATTATAGAAGATTGTCTACTTCCATATTAAATAAGTTCAAACCAAATAAATTGGAAATTAATCAAGCCATTTTTAATAAAATAGAAGAATATATAAAACAACATAACGATGATGAATTATTAAAAAATGCCTATAATTCAAGAGTAGTTTTGTATTTGCATATTACAATAAATTTATATTTTTTCAACAAGGATAACACAAAAAGTGTGCGAGAGAAAATAGCAGAATTAAAGGAAACGATTGAAACAGAGCCATATAAAGAGGCTTTAAAAAAGGTGAATCCAAAGTATTTAACAAAATTACAAAGAATTTATTATAAATGTTTAAAACGAAAAAAATTATTTACATTGTATGTATTATTTAATCTTAAGAAGATAGTAGAATTTATATTAAAAAGGAATCAATATAAGTGAAAGTTAGTTATAATAGAATTTTGAATATAATTGAATATGTTTTCGCATTTTTATTGGTATTAGAATGCAGGTCTATATTTATACATAAAATAAATGTTGATTATAGAATTCCAGAAATGTTATGTATATGTCTTTTTTCATTAATTACTATTCTATTACTACAGAAAAAAAGAGAGTATAGTAAATTTTCTGTGTTTTATGTATATGTTTTTATATTTGCAGTCTACATAACTAAGTTTTTGGCTTGTAGTGTAAATAAAAATGATTACATTAGTTTTATATTGAAATTTTTTTGCTTTTTTATAGGAATTCTATTTTATTATATTTTAAGAGGAAAACAAGATGTAACTAAAAGTTTAATGTTAAAAGTTTCTAATATTATGATTATTTTAGCATTGATTTCGTTAGTATTTTATATTTTAGGACCAATATTACATATTATACAGCCAACTGGAACAATAAAAATTAATTGGGGAACGGAAAAAGAGATAGATTCTTATTATAATATTCATTATGTTGCACAAAGAATGGAATTTTTGGGAAATAATGTGGCAAGAAACACAGGAATATTTACAGAATCCCCTATGTATAGTTTGAATTTAACCATTGCACTAATTGCGGAATTATTTTTAATAAATAAGATAAAATTAAAAAAGATTTTAATACTTTGTTTTACTATCCTAACAACTTTATCAACCACAGGAGTCATTGTAATGATGATGACATTGGTGGGAAGATATCTTATTACTAAATTTAATAGTAAACTTCATATCGTAGTAAAAAAAATTGCTTTACCAATCCTGTGTGTAGTAGCATGTATATTTGCAATTATTTTATTAAAAACGAAAGCAGAGAGTACATCTTTTCAAATTAGAATGGACGATTACAAAGCAGGATATTTATCATGGAAAGAAAGTCCGATTATGGGAAATGGATATGGCAATGTAGAGGCATTAGAACAGCATATGAGTGCATTTAGATATTATAATATGGGACAAAGTAATTCGATTCTTAAGGTTTTATCAGAGGGAGGAATTTATTTTTTATTATTTTACTTTATACCCTGGGGAGGCTGTATTATATATTCTTTAAAGAAGAGAGAAAGAAATATTACAATTGTTGCAATAAGTATGTTTGTTTTATTTTTTGTAACGATATTTCCATATAATTTTATGACTATTAATTTTGTAGCTATGGCATGGTTTTATATTTTTAAAAACAATAAGAAAAGAAGTACAAAATTATATGACAAGAAAAAAGTAAAATATATTTGTTAAAGGAAGAAGTAATGGAGAAGAAAAAAAGCATAGCAAAAAATTATATCTATAATTTATTTTACCAAATTATCATATTAATAGTACCGCTATTTACAACACCTTATTTATCTAGAATATTAGGAGCCGAAGCGATTGGGATTTATAGTTATACCTTATCCATAGCTACATATTTTGTGCTATTTGGAAGCCTTGGGGTTGCTATGTATGGACAAAGAGAAATTGCCTATATTCAGGATAACAAAGAGGAAAGAAGTAGAGTCTTTTTTGAGATATTGATTATGAGATTTCTAACATTAGGAATTTCATTAGTAACTTTTTACTTAAGTTTTTGTAGAAATGGCGAATATAGCGTATATTATAAAATTCTAGTATTAGAGATAGTAGCTAATAGTTTAGATATTAGTTGGTTTTTTCAGGGGTTAGAGGAATTTAAAAAAACAGTATTACGAAATACATTGGTAAAGCTATTAAGTGTAATTTGTATTTTTATGTTTGTAAAAAATACAAGTGATTTGTACAAATATTTTATTATTTATGTATTATCTACTTTGATTGGGAATTTATCATTATGGATTTATTTACCAAAGTATATCAATAAAATAGAAAGAAAAAAACTTCAAATTTTGAGACATTTGAGGCCAACGATTGCTTTGTTTATACCACAACTTGCAACACAAATTTATACAGTATTAGACAAAACTATGATTGGTTCTATTATTACTGATAAATCAGAAGTAGGGTTTTATGAGCAGGCACAGAAGATGGTAAAATTACTTTTGGCAATAGCAACTTCACTTGGAACAGTAATGGTACCAAGGATGGCAAATACCTATGCAAATGGAGATAAGGGAAAATTAAAAGAATATATGAATCAATCCTTTCGTTTTGTATTATTGATTGTATTTCCATTAATGTTTGGAATGGTTAGTATTGTAAATAAATTTGTTCCAATATTTTATGGGAATGGATATGACAAAGTAGCAACACTTATTGTTATTATAAGTCCAATTTTATTACTAATTGGATTAAGTAATGTAATAGGAACACAATACTTATTACCAACAAAACAGCAAAAAAAATATACCATTTCTGTTGTATTAGGAGCAGTTGTTAATTTTATCCTTAACATGATATTAATACGAATCTGGAAGTCAGAGGGAGCATCTATTGCAACTGTATTAGCAGAATTAACTGTTACAGGAGTACAATTTTATCTAGTAAGAAAAGAAATAAAGATAAGAGAAATAGTGAAAATGACAGGCAATTATTTGCTTGCAGCTTTTGTTATGTTTGGAGTAAGTTATGTGGTAGGAGCCGTTATTTCAAAAGCAATGTTATCAATTATTGTACAAATTATTTTTGGTGCAGTTACTTACTTCTTAGTATTAATTCTTTTAAAAGATAGTTTTATAAAAATAGGATTAGAGAAAGTGAAAAAAAGATTAAAATGTAATTAAAATGTTTGCTAATATTATAGATTAGTAGTATAATAAAACAACAAACATTTTATTGTGAGGGAGAATGAAATGGAAAAATACGATTATTTGATTGTAGGAGCAGGACTATTTGGTGCAATATTTGCATATGAAGCAAATAAAAAAGGAAAGAAATGTCTTGTAATAGATAAACGTTCTCATATTGGGGGAAATATTTATACAGAAAATATAGACGGAATTCAGGTACATAAATATGGTGCTCATATATTTCATACAAGTAATCGAGAAGTTTGGGAGTATATCAATCAATTTGCTAAGTTTAATCGATATACAAATTCTCCAGTTGCAAGATACAAAGATGAATTATATAATATGCCATTTAATATGAATACATTTAATAAATTATGGGGAGTTATTACACCAAAGGAAGCAAAGGCTAAAATAGAAGAAGAAATAGCACAAGCCAATATAATAGAGCCAACAAATTTAGAAGAACAAGCTATTAGTTTAGTTGGTAAAACAATGTATGAAAAGCTTGTAAAAGGCTATACAGAAAAGCAATGGGGAAAAAGGGCAACAGAACTACCAGCTTTTATTATTAAAAGATTACCAGTTCGTTTTATTTATGATAACAACTATTTTAAGGACAAATATCAAGGGATACCAATTGGTGGATACACCCAAATCATACAGAAAATGTTAGAAGGAATAGAAGTTAAATTAAATACTAATTTTTTTGATGATAGAGAAGACTTTGAAAAATTAGCAGATAAGATTGTGTTTACAGGAATGATAGACCAATTTTACCATTATCAATTTGGAGAATTAGAGTATAGAAGTTTGAAGTTTGAAACAGAAAAGTTAGAAGAAGAAAATTATCAAGGAAATGCAGTAGTAAATTATACAGAATATGAAGTTCCTTATACAAGAATAATAGAACATAAACATTTTGAATATGATACTTGTGAGTCAAAACAAACAATTATTACAAGAGAATATCCAGATTCATGGAATAGACAAAAGGAACCATATTACCCAATTAATGATGAAAGAAATAGTATAATATATGAGAAATATAGAGAGTTAGCTTCTAATGATATGAAAGTTATATTTGGAGGAAGATTAGGAGAATATAAATATTATGATATGGATAAAGTAATTGAACAAGCAATACATTGTGTAAAGAAACAATTGAAATAGAATAAGATGCTTATGAAAAAAGTAAAGGAGAAGTTTGATGATGGGAGATTATGAAGAAATAGATATAATGGATGTTGTAAATGCTATTTGGAAAAGTAAAATAGTAATAGCAATAATATTACTGTTAGCAATTATATTTGGCAATCTTTATACGAATTCAATAACGCCTCAATATAGGTCTACAGTAAAAATATTAATTGATAAAACAGATGCTTCTATAGAGAGTATGATTAATAATGAGGATATTGTAAATGCTACAATAGAAAAATTAGGCATTAGTAATGAAGAAGTAGTAGAGAGTAGAAAAGCGTTATTTGATAAAAATACAAAAACAATAACATTAACTTTTACAAATCAAGATGCACAGTTAACTTATCAAATGGTCAATGCTTATATAGAACCATTAAAAGTAAAGTTAGAAGAAATATATAATAT
>CAOJXM010000066.1 GCA_948465625.1 uncultured Clostridium sp.
TCCATATGCAGCTTTATAAACTGATTTTGGAAAATTCTTCTTTTTTGGATATTCTAATAAATATGTTTTAATTGATTCAATTAAATCTTTGAAATAGGTATCATCATCTAATTGAACAATTTGTTTTTTACTTTTAGGATTTATTAACTTTTGAACTTTATCGATATTCGATAAAATTTTTTCTTCTGTGATTACCATTCTCACGTTTACTATGCCAGTTTTAGACATTGTAAACCACCCCTCCTTTGTACCTACATTTTACTTCATTCATTATTTTATTACAAATGACATACAAAAGTCAACACTAAAATACAATTTTTTTAAATATTTTTTTCTAATGTTTGCACCTTTTCATGTTTATCTCTAAAATAGCAGTTTTCTACTATGTTCTTATTCATCGTCATTCACAAAATTAAATTCATCTTTGAATTTTTCTTTGAAGATTTCAAATACTTTGTTTAATACTTCTTCATCTTCTACACTTACATATGATTCTTCTTCTTCTGACTCTGTGTCTTCTATTTTTAAGATTACAACTTCTCCTGCTTCTTCGTCATTTACTTCTTCAGATGGTAATAATATTACATATTCTTCTCCATCTAATTCTACTAAATCTAAAAATTCAAATTTTACCTCATTTCCTTCTTCGTCATTAAGAACTAATATGTTATCTAATTCCTCATTATTTTCATCCATTTTATTTTCTCCTTTCAAAACATAAATTTATTGCTTAATTTTAATAACTTAATCTTATTATTTGCAATTTTATATATCATATACCATTTTTATAAAAATTGCAAACTATTTTTGTTCTTTATTAATATATATTTCTAAAATGTATACAGCAGATATTGTATCTACGATATTTCTTTTTTCTTTTTTATTAATTTCTAAAAGATTCATTGTTTTATGGGCTGCAACAGTTGTTAATCTTTCATCAATTTCTACTATTTTGATTTGGTTAAATTTGCAATTTAATTTATGAATAAATTGCTTTGTTATTTCAACTCTTTCAGAAGCTGTACCATTCATATGAAATGGCATTCCAATTGCAATGGTACTCACTTCGTATTGTTGTAGTATTTCTTCTAATCGCTTTAATACGATTTTATCATTTCCTTTATGATGAATGGTTTCTAACCCTTGTGCAGTAATTCCTAATGCGTCTGTTATGGCAACCCCTACTCTACTATCTCCATAATCAATTCCCAATACTCTCATATTATTCATCGATTCCTATATAATTTTTTACCATTTTTTCTAGCAATTCATCTCTTTCAATTAATCGAATTAAATTTCTAGCATCTTTGTGACTGGTAATATAAGTTGGATCTCCAGATAAAATATAACCAACAATTTGATTAATTGGATTATATCCTTTTTCTACCAATGCCTGATACACGGTTTTTAAGATTTCCCTAGCTCTTATATTTTTATCCTTTTCTACTGTAAAGCTCATTGTTTTGTCCATATCCATAAGTTTATTCCTCCTTTTAGATATTATTGATATCACTCTCTTTTGTTGGTGCTTGATCTAAGTATTCTTCCATTTTTTTGGTAACTTGCTCTAATGCGGTTCCTTTATAATAAGTAGAAAGTACAAAATTTAATTTTGGACTTACTTGTCTTTCTCCTGTTTCTCCATCCTCTGGTAATACTTCTTGTATTTGAAGTGTTTCAATGTTTGCTTTTAATTCTTGAATAAATTCTACAACCCCTTGGGTATCTACTCCTGAAAATACAATGACAAATTTTGGTCCCATATATCTTACAAATACATATTGATCGGATATGCTCTTTTTAATATAGTCACTTATTTGAATAATTGTTTCATTTCCTGTTTCTCTACTATAATTCTTATTAATCTCTTCTATATTAATAATTTTAAACATACACACTGTTGATGTGGCATATTGGTCAATAATATCTTTTCCTAATCCATATAGATATTCTGCTGAGTTTAAACCAGAGAATAAATCTTGTCTTACTGTATTTTCTACTACATTTTGATAAGCCACAGTTTTATAAACTGCTATAATATTTTCTTTTACTACTTCTAGTATTGTTGTATCAATTTTTTCAAAGTCATGTGCTACTCCACTTTCGATAATCCAATAACCAATATATACATTGTCAATAAATAATGGGAAAAACATTGCTGATTTTGCTCTTCCAAACTCCATTGTTTGATATGGTAATCTTTCTGATGGATCATTTACTGTAATATATTTTGGATTTGTTGTTGTTATACTATCTTTAAAAATCTCCTGATTGTGTAAACTTTTTAAAGTATCCCAATGTTTTTCGTCTACATTAGATGCCTTAATTGCATATTCTGCTCCATCAAATATAACAATCGTGGAATATTTAATTTCATACTTTTCAATTAAAATATCATTGATTTTTTTAATTTTTTCATCAACTGATGTTGCTTCTCCAATGGTACTCATAAAATCTTGTAAAACATTTAAACCTGTTATTTTTTGATTGATATTATTAAATGTTTGTATTCTTTTATGAATAATTATATTATAAATCATTAATGTTACAATTATCATTACTAATAGTATTAATAAATATCCCACTTGTTTTCACCTCATATTTTATTTGTTTTTGTTTCTACTTAATTCTTCTTGGTTTATAATCATCAACTGGTTTGTACTTATTACTTAACAATGGAAATACGTGATTTGCCAATTCTTTTAAGTCTTTCATAAAATTCTTTGGATATCCATTTAATGATATCTTACATTCTACAATTCCTTCTAAATATCTTATATATGCTTGCTCATCAAACGGAATCACAGAATATTTTACCCTATCCTTATCCAAAAGTTCTGTAATAAATGACATAGCTGGGTCATTATAATAAGAGATTCCTCCAATGATTATCTTTGGATTTAATGCTCTTACTTTGGTTGCTTTATTGATAATAACTCTAAGTTTTTCTGTATCCAATACATTTTTTGCTTTTAATTCTCTTAAAAACGCTGTTAGTGGTTGTATGGTAAGAATGTCCATACTTTGTACTAAGTAAATTTCTTGTGCTGCACTAAAATATTCTACAGGGGTGTCAAAATCACAATCAATTAACACCAAAGAATAATTTCTTACTAAAGTTTCTAATACTGCATTATAATCTTCTTCTCCTGGTTCTGTTGGCAATGATGTATATACTGTTAAATTCTTAGTTGTTGGTATTCCCCCTGTGATTCCTTTTTCTAGGTTAGTAATACTACTCATTGCTACATTTCTTAACTGTTCTTCGTTTTTTGTATAAATATAGTAAGCATTTTTGTTTTTGGTTACATCTAGAATCGCTGTTTTAATTCCCATATCAGAGAATACTTGTGCTAATGTGTTAACAATAAAAGAAGTTCCATTTTTGGTTGTTCCTACAAAAGCTACTACTTTTTTATCTTTTGTAAGTAAATTTTCAATCCTGTTTCCATTGCTTTGCATTGTACTAGCCAAATCTGTTGTTGCATTATAATTTCCATATCCATTGTTATCATAACTTGCACTTAGATTGCTATCATTGTTTGACGTATATAAATCTGTTCTTGGTAACTCTGGCTCTGGTATATGTTGGATTGGTTGTGGTATTGTTGGTTCTTCTTCTATGTCATCAAAGCCTGGTAAAATTCCTGCTTCTTGCGTTTCTTCCATTTCCTCTATTTCATCAAAACCTGGAAGCATTGTATCATTTGAAGTTTCCTCTACTTCTTCTAAACCTGGTAATGTATTTAAATTGCTATCTTCTTCTATCTCATCAAAGCCTGGTAAAATTCCTCCTAAAATGTCTTCTACTTCTTGTTCTGGCTGTGTTGGTTGGTTTTGCATAACATCTGTTGTTGCTACTGGAGTTAGTTCCTCATTTTGTGCATTTACATCCACTTTTCTAGGTCTTCCTCTTTTTCTTTTTGGTTTTTCTTCTTGGACTTCTTGTGGATCTTGAATTTTTCTAGGTCTTCCTCTTTTTCTTTTTGGTGGTTCTGCCACTTCTTCCACTTGTGGTATTTCTGGAACTTGTGGTATTTCCTCTATTTCTGGTACATTTTCTTGTGGTCTTTGCATTTCTATTGTCGGAATTTCCTCTATTTCTGGAATTTCTTCTACTATTGGGCTTGTTTCTTCTGGTATCGCCATTTTTTGAATTGGTTCTTCCTCAAATTCTTGTAACAAATCTCTTTGTAGATTTGGCGAAATTGGTTGTACCTCTTCTTGTACTGGTTTTGCCTGTTGGATTGTTCTTTGTTGTGGTTGTTGCACAGATTGTACTTGTGGTTGTACTCGTGGTTCTTCTACTTTTCTTCCTAATTTTCTAACATTGGTTGTATTTACTGCAGATGGCACAATTACTTGTTTTACTGTTTTTTCTTTGTTTAATTGATTTTCTATAAAATTAATTTTTAGCTTTTCTTGTTTATCTTCTTCTTTTTTTGCTCGTCCTTTTGCTTGTGCAGTTGTTCCTGAAAACGCCATAAGTTCTTGATATTTTGGACATTGTGTTTCCAAAACTGCTTTTACATTAATTGGTAATAGTCTAATAATTAACTTTAATTGCATATCTGTATATTGTGCTGCGATTCGATTAAAGCTTTCGATATAGGCATTTTCATCTTTTCCCAATTTTTTATAATGCATTAATATGTTTTGTATTTCTACTTCACTTACTGTTTCATCGTTTTCTGATTGATACCCTACATCTTCTGATTCTATTTTATAATAAATCTTAGCTTCTTTTTTGCTACGTGGCTTTTTAATTAATTCACACACTTGTTGTATACTTCTATCTTGTCCTAATAAAGCATCATAAACACCAATTCCAAATAGTTTAACCAATAATTGTTCTGATTTTGCACGTCTATCAGAACAAATTAATATAATTGGCGTATCTCCACCTTCTCGGTCAGTTGCCTCATCACTAATATTATCTAATTTTTCAAATATAAATTTATCAATTGCATCATAATCATTATTTGCAAATGGCTCTAAATCTTCACTTATGACAATTCTATCATAAGTTTTATCTCTTTGTATTTCTTTTAAGATTGCATTAAAGTAATATACGTTTTTATAAGAAATGATTTCCTTATAATCTTTTTGGTATTTTTTTACAATTGCCTCTGATATTTTTTCATTACTAACTGCAAATAAAACTTTCATTCGTTAACCCCTCCAACCTTTTACTACAATCGCAAATATTAATGGTAATACTTGACATATTACAAATATTGTTACGAAACTTACGATTAAAAATAATCCTCTATCATGAACATCTAATTTTCGGATACCAATTACATATTGCCAAATGGCTCCTACTGCAATTCCAATAAAGCATAATGGTATACTATAGATACGAATTTTAGCAAGCATATAGGCAGTAAAACCATATGCTTCATTTCCATATGCTTCTTGATAATCTTCTAATTCTTTTTTAGATTTTTCTTTTATTTCTACTAATTGACTTGTCATTTCATTATCTAATACATTACTTGTATTGCTAGCATAAACAAAGCTTGTGCTAAAAATACCACATAGGATTAATAATGATATTGCTATCTTTTTCATTTATTGGCTCCTCCTCTTATTCTCTTTCTTTTTCCAATCCCTTCTATCATACACTACAATTCATAAAATATCAATATTTTAAACTTAATTTATTTAAAAAACTTAACTATTACTCTTCCTTGTCTAAAATATCCATTAATTTCTGTAATTCTTCTTTTGATATCTTTTTATTTTCTACAAAGTTTAATAATAGATTTCCTGTTTTTCCATTGTATAATTTCTTTAAAAAGCTTTCATTTTGACTGGCTAAAAATTTGTCTTTTTTTACTGTTGCTACATATACCGTATCTTTCAAATTTATTTTTTTTGATTTTACAGCTCCTTTTAAGATTAGTCTTCTTAATAATGTTTTTACTGTATTTTTATTTTTTTCGCCTTGTAATCCTTCTATTAATTGGTTTAAATCGCATTCTTGCTTTTCCCACAATACTTGCATAATCTCTAATTCTGCATCGGTTATATCATATTTATCTGGCATCTTTTTCCTCCTCATATCACAAAGTAACTTAAATACAGATTACTATCGTAATCTGTATTTGTCAAGTATTTTAGAATATTTTTTCTTACAATACAAATAACACTATCTAATTTTAAAAAATAAGATAGTGTTTATTTGTCTACTTAGTATAATATCACCTAAAATACAGCAACATTTTTAATTTCTGAAATAGATTTCATACCATTTAATAAAGCAATAAACGGCCCACACCTTTTTGT
>CAOJXM010000067.1 GCA_948465625.1 uncultured Clostridium sp.
CGTAATTATGCTATTTTAGGAGAGCATACAAAAATTTTTATTTTTGATAATAGAATGGAAATTGTAAGTCCTGGTAAACTACCAAGTATAATTACAATTGATAATATCAAAAATGAGAGATATGCTAGAAATCCTCAAATATCAAGAGTATTAACAGAATTAGGATTAGTAAAAGAATTAAATGAAGGTGTGGCAAGAATTTATAAAGAGATGTCCGAGTTCTTTTTAGATGAGCCAGAGTATACAGAGCCGAATGGGATGTTAGTAAAATTAGTTTTAAAAAATAATATTGTTATGAGAAATAAAAGAAGAAACGAAAAATTATTGAAAGAAGATAATATAAGAAATAATTGGGAAGAACTAAATGTATTAGAGCAAAAGGTTTTGCAGTATATATATGATAAAGGAGAAGTTAGTAATAAAGAAATTTGTGAATATATAGATAGAACAAGAAGAACAACAATAAGAATATTGAATAAGTTGGAAGAAAAAGAACTTATAGAATGGATAGGCACATCAGTGTCTGATCCTAAAAAAGTTTACATAGTGAAACAAAAGAAGAAAAAAATGTCACAGTAGTGTCACAGTTTATGTCACAGTAATGTCATTTTAGATTAAAATTTAAGAAAAAGGTATACAAAACAGATACAGAAATGATATAATCCAAGGTAGGAAAAACAAAAGGAAAAGAGGGAAAATAACATGGGGAACATTGTTCTATTAGATGATTTAACAATCAATAAAATAGCAGCAGGAGAAGTAGTGGAAAGACCAGCATCGGTTATTAAAGAAATGGTAGAAAATTCAATTGATGCAGGTGCTACCAATATCAATATAGAGATAAAAAACGGTGGAATTTCTTACATTCGTATTACGGATAATGGAAAAGGAATCAGTGCAGATGACATGGAACTTGCCTTTGAAAGACATGCAACTAGCAAAATTAGAAGTGCAAGTGATTTAAGTCTTGTCACTTCAATGGGGTTTAGAGGTGAGGCATTGGCAAGTATTGCGGCCATTGCCAATGTAGAAATGATATCCAAAACAGCAGAAGCACAAACAGGAAATCGAATTGTAGTAGAAGCAGGAAAAATCTTAGAAATGGAAGAAACCGGATGCTCTAAAGGAACGACTATTACGGTTAGTAACCTATTTTTTAATACACCAGTTAGATATAAATTTTTAAAGAAAGACTATACCGAATCTGGGTATATCGAAGATGCAGTTACAAGACTTGCATTGGTAAATCCCAATATTGCGTTTAAATTAGTCAATACCGGAAAAACCGTCATTCAAACATCAGGTAATGGTAAAATGAAAGATGTCATTTATGCCATTTATGGAAAAGACGTAGCAGAAGGTATTATTGATGTAGATTATGAATATGAGGATATTCATGTTTCTGGGGTAGTAGGAAAGCCAGAGATAGCACGTTCTAATAGAAGCAATCAACAATTCTTTGTCAATAAAAGATATGTAAAAGATAAAACATTAGCAGGAGCAGCAGAAAATAGTTTTAAAGGATTATTGCCAATTGGAAAATATGGCTTTTTAGTTTTAAATATACAAATGGATCCAAGTAAAGTGGATGTAAATGTACACCCAGCCAAATTAGAAGTTCGCTTTCAAGAAGAAAATAAAATCTTTAAAGCGACCTATCATGCAATTAAAGACACACTATTAAAAGCAGAATTAATTGAAAAGGTAGAAAAACCACAAGAAAAAGAATTAAGTGAGTTTATGCCAAAAATAGAGCAACCAAGAGAAGAAGTCGTTTCTAATTCGATTACCAATTTATTTAAAAGAATTGTAAAAGAGGAAGAACAAAATCCAACACCTTTAGAACTACCAAAAGAAACGATTCCGACTCCATTAAAAACAAACTATAATACCGTATCCATAGATTCCATTGAGCAAAATACAGACCCTGTTAGAATCGAAGCCTTTGATAAACTAATGGAATTACAAAAAAAGCTACAAGAAGAAGTGGGAAAAAATCCTAATATCAATACCAATATTGACCAATTAATATCAGATACCCAAAAACTAGGAGAAAACATTGATTATACTAACAAAGAGAAAAAAGAACCTGAACAAGAAGAAACCATAGAAGTAGTACAAGAACAACAAACACAAGAACTTAATGAGGTTGTGGAAGAAGAGATGCCAATACCAACACTAGAACAAGAAGAAACCGTAGAAGAAGTGGTAGAAAACAAAGAGGAAATACAAGAAGCAATACAACCAGAAGAAATTGCGACACAAGAGGAGAAGCAAGAAGAAGAACTAACACAAGAAGAGGAAGTACAAGAAGATATTTCACAAGATGAACAAGCAAAAATTATGGAAGAAATTAAAAATCAATTAAATGAACTAGAAAACAATGGAGAAACTTCACCAGAATTTGTAGCAATGTATAAAAAGACTTTTGGAAGATTGCCAGCAACAGTAGTAGCCAAACAAAAAGAAGAAAGTGAAAAAATAAATGCATATGACATTATAAAAGATAATAACCTATCAGTATTTGAAATGGAAGAAGAATACAACAAACCAACTTACAAATTTATTGGAATTGCCTTTAAAACATATATCATTTTAGAAATCAACAATGAAATGTATATTTTAGACCAACATGCAGCACATGAAAGAATTATGTATGAAAAGGTAAAAGCCAATTACTATCAAGAAGGAGAAAAGGAATCACAATTGCTATTATTACCAGATATTATTACCCTTTCTCATAAAGAAATGGATATTGCAAGAGATAATATGGAAATGTTTGAAAATGCAGGATTTATGGTAGAAGAATTTGGAGACAATACCATTAAATTAAATGGCGTTCCTAATATTTGCTTAAATCTAGACACCAAAGAACTATTTTTAGAAACACTAGATGAAATTAATACAGTAGCAAGAACAGCAAAACAAGAAATAGAGGAAAAATTTATTGCAACCGTAGCATGCAAAGCAGCAGTAAAAGCAAATATGGCATTAACAGAAGAAGAAGTGGATAGTCTAATGAATGAACTTTTATGCTTACCAAATCCATTTACTTGCCCACATGGAAGACCAACGGCAATTAAAATGAGTAAAACTGATATTGAAAAGAAATTTGCAAGAAGAAAGTAATAAAAAAGAAAAGAGGAATCAAAATGCCATTCATGGTAGTCATAAGTATCATATTATATGCAATTGGAACAGTAATTGTTTATCATAATATACCAGCATTTGAGAAAGCACAAAAAATTAGATTTATTATCATTGGTATGGTAATTACCTTTATCTTGACCTGTATTTTATGCAACATAGCAGCAGGAAAAATAGAAGGCTATCAAAAAGAATTAGTCAGCACCACCAAAAACGTAGGGATTTTGCTATTTTCTCCCATTAACTTAATTATCCTAATTCCGTATTTAGGAAATATTTTAAGTAAAAATAGAGATGATTTGCTTGATGATAGTCAACTAAAGACAAGATTTATCCTATTAGCCGTTATTACCATACTTGTTATCATAATGGAATTAGGATATATTAAAAATTTTTATCTGGGTTCTTTACTTAGCATTGTAAAGAAATAGAAAAGAGGTCAACCATTGCAACTAGCAGGAGAAGTAACAGAAATTATCTATCAAAATGAAATTAATAGTTATACCATAGCGGTATTTGAAACAGAGGAGGAAGAAACAACCATAGTAGGGTATCTACCATTTATTGTAGTGGGAGATACCTTAAATGTAGTTGGCAAATTTGTAACCCATCAAGAATATGGAAGGCAATTTAAGGTCGATACCTTTGAAAAAGTAATGCCTAAAAATTTAGCATCATTAGAACGATATTTAGCCAATGGAACCATTAAGGGAATTGGTGCTTCTACAGCAAAAAAGATTATTGATACCTTTGGAGAAGAAACCATTTACATCTTTAAGTACGAACCAGAGAAGTTGGCACAAATTAAAGGAATTAGCAAAACAAAAGCAATCGAAATGGCACAAGCTTTTAATGAAAATTGGGAATTGTGGCAGATTGTAGGATTTTTAGAGAAATTTGGAATTGGGGCAAACAATGCCAAAAAAGTATATAAATTATTAGGCTTAAATGCCATAGCAGAAATAGAGGAAAATCCCTATTTGTTAATTGACCTAGCAAGAGGAGTGGATTTTAAACAAATTGATAAAATGGCAATGGAGTTAGGAATCTCACAAGATAACACAAAAAGAATAAAAAGTGGAATTAAGTATAGTTTAATACAAGTTAGTTTAAATGGACATACTTGTGCGATAAAAGAAAACTTAATTCAATTTGTGCAAGATTTGCTAAAAGTAGAAAGAGAAGTAATAGAAGATAATATCATCAATTTAAAAGTAACAGGAGAGATTATCGTAGAAGAACAAGAAGAGGAAGAATGGGTGTATTTGCCACCTTTTTATCGAGCAGAATATAATATAGCAGAAAAACTAATTGGATTAATGAAATGTGAAAATAGTAAAAAGATAAAAAAATTTAATGCAGAATTGAAAAAAATAGAAAAAGATACAGATTTGGAATTATCTGATAAGCAAAAAGAAGCCATACAATTAGTAAACGATAACAATGTATGCATTATTACAGGAGGACCAGGAACAGGAAAAACCACCATTATTAAAGTGATGATTGATTTATATGAAAAAGAAGGAAAAAAGGTAGTATTATGTGCCCCTACTGGAAGAGCGGCCAAAAGAATGAGTGAAGCAACCAAAAGGGAAGCTAAGACTTTGCATCGATTATTAGAAATTGGAAAAATAGAGGAAGAAGGAAGCATTCAGTCCATTGATTATGATGTGGCACCATTAGATGCTGATGTGGTCATTGTAGATGAAGTTTCCATGGTAGATATTTTTCTAATGAACTATTTAGTAAAAGCCATTTATAAAGGAACCAAAGTAGTATTAGTAGGAGATGCAGACCAATTACCATCAGTAGGCCCAGGAAGCTTGCTAGAAGATATCATTCAATCTAAAAAAATTGCAACCATTCATTTAGATAAAATCTTTAGGCAAGCAGCACAAAGTAAAATTGTTGTAAATGCCCATAGAATTAACGAAGGAGAAAGCTTTGTTTCCAACCAAGAAGCAAAAGAAAAAGGGATTAAAGATGATTTCTTTTATATTAAAGAAACAGACCAAGACAATATCTTAAAACAGGTAGTATCACTTTGCTGTGGAAGATTAAAGAAATTTGGGGATTATGACTTTTTTAAAAATATTCAAGTGATTTCGCCAACCAAAAAAGGGCAACTAGGAACCAAAGAATTAAATCGAATTTTACAACAACAGTTAAATCCACAAGAGAACAATAAACAAGAAAAACAGAGCATGGGAGTTATCTTTAGACAAGGCGATCGAATTATGCAAATTAAAAATAACTATGATATTTATTGGGAAAGGCATAATCCGCAATACGAGAGTGGAAGCGGTGTATTTAATGGCGAATATGGAAGTGTAGAAAAAATTGACGAAGAAAATAAACAAGTAAAAATTCGATTTGATGATGAAAAAGTAGTATGGTATGCGTATTCTGATTTGGAGCAAATAGAACATTCCTATGCAATTACCATTCATAAAGCGCAGCGGAAGTGAGTTTGATGTTATTATTTTACCAATTGCAGCATCTTCACCAATGCTCTTAACCAGAAATTTGCTCTATACAGCTATTACCAGAGCAAAAAAGTTGCTAATTATCATAGGAAGTGAGAGAGTGATCCACTATATGATTAACAATACGAATACCAAGAAAAGAAATACAGGATTAGTGTATAAATTAGAGAATATGAGATAAAAATTCCTAGATTAGGAATTTTTTTTGTACTTCCTAATATAATTAGGTAAAGAAATTTAAGGAGGTATGAAGGAATGCTAATCGATGTGACGAAGGAAAACTTGTGTATTAATAAAATAGTAGGACAAAAAGTGGAAAATTTTGTAGTAGAAGGAGATATGATTGTTCCTGATATTAAGCCAGATATTTTAAATACCATTAGTACGGCAGGCAATATTTGTATTTATAAAAAAGAAGTTTTAGAAGGAAAAATTAGAATTGACGGAAATTTGAATACTTATGTTGTATATTTAGCAGATAGTGAGCAAGATGCAACAAGAGGATTATCAGTGGGGATTGATTTTACACAAGTAATTGATTTTGAACAGGTTACTAGCAATATGAATTTAGAAGATGAAATTACTATTAAATCAATTGAGTGTAAAGTGTTAAAC
>CAOJXM010000068.1 GCA_948465625.1 uncultured Clostridium sp.
AGAAGTTATTCTAGAAGCAATTAAAAAAGCTGGATATGAACCAAAAAAAGATGTATGTTTGGCTTTAGATATAGCAGCAACAGAGATGTATGAGGAAGCCAAAAAAATTCAAAAAGATGGCTATTATTTCTGGAAGACAGATGTTTTTAAAACCAAAGATGAAATGGTAGAGTATATAGAAGAATTGATTGGTAAGTATCCGATTATTTCAGTAGAAGACGGATTAGCAGAGGAAGATTGGGAGTCATGGAAAAAGTTAACAGATAGGGCAAAGGACAAAATACAAATTGTAGGGGATGATTTATTTGTTACTAATATTCAAAGACTACAAAAAGGAATTAAGAGCCATACAGCCAATAGTATATTAATTAAACCAAATCAAATTGGTACTTTAACAGAAACACTAGAAGCAATTGAATTAGCTAAGAAAAATGGATATACAGCAGTAGTATCACACCGTTCAGGGGAAACCGAAGATACTACAATAGCTGATATTGCAGTTGCAACCAATGCTGGTCAAATTAAGACAGGTGCTCCTTGTAGGACAGATCGTGTAGCAAAATATAATCGATTATTGAATATAGAAGAAGAATTAGGAAAAAGTGCAAAGTTTCATCCATAAATAGGTGAAATACAAAGGGTGTAACAAAAGGTTGACGTAACAACGTAAAAATGATATAATTTAAGAAGTAACATTTGTAAGAGTTCGTATTTAATTGCAAGAAGAAAATAAAACAAAAAGGAGGAATAAATATGAACGCAATCTTAATAGGATTCTTTGTTGCATTGGAAGGCATTGCGATTGCCACGATTGCGACTATGGCAGATGGGCATTATCTGCAAACGAGTAGGGTGCGAAAAGCACTATCAAAGGAGCAATGGTGGGAATACAAGGACGAAAGACGGAAACTCGTTAAATCCTGGAGAGAAAACAGAGAAAAGCGTGATGTATTCATAAAGCGCTTAATCCAAAGTGCTATCCTTATTCCAATCGTTATCATGATTTGGAAGGCGGATATGCAAAATGGGATTGCACGGAAATGGATTTATATCTATGCATTCCTCTATGCAGGTGGATATGCGACAATGTATATAATACAAACGCTATTAATTGTCGTGGATGCGAGTTTAAGCAGAGCATTTAAGCAGGACAGGAGCATTGAGATGTTCGATAAAGAGAGCTTAATGGAGAACAAACGAATGGAAGTGCCATTTATGCTTAGGGTATTCGAACTCTATTTTTGGAGCAGTTTCGGAGTTGGATGCAGTTGGCTGTTGTAGACTGCTACGGGAATTCAAATTCCAACTTGGATTAAGGTAATGCTAATCTTTGTCTATGCCCAGGCAAAATTGCCTATTCGGCAGGAATGGAAAAGGTTTCTGATGTAATAAGGAAGAAAACGGAAGCGGTGCTAGAAATTAGCATCGCTTCTGTTTTTTACAGGAACAATTCTTGTATAAACAAAGCAAAAATGATATAATGTAGCAAAATGATAAAATAGGGAGTAAAAAATGAAGAATCTAATAGGAATCATGGTATCCTATGTGTTTATTGCCTTAATTTTAATATCAGCTAAAATGTTTGAAAAATCGGGAAAAGAGGCAACTAGAAAATACATTCATATCATGCTATGTAATTGGTGGTTTATAGCTAGTTACTTTTTTACAAACGTAATTTGGGCGTGTATGGTACCACTTAGTTTTGTAGTAATTAATTATTGGTCATACAAAAAAGGAATTATTGATATTATGGAAAGAGAGAGTACACAACAAGATGGATTAGGAACGGTATATTATGCGATTTCCTTATTCGTATTATCAATCTTTAGCTTTGGAATTTTAAAAAGACCAGAAATTGGTTTAGTGGGGGTATTAACGATGGGATATGGAGATGGATTAGCAGCGGTTATGGGGCAAACCATAAAAAGTAAAGAATACCAAATAGGAAGTTCCAAAAAAACTGTGGTAGGTTCAGCAACCATGTTTGTAGTAACAGCGATTATCGTATCTATCTTTTTAATGCATACACCTTTTTGGTACATAAAAGCATTTGTAGTGAGTTTATTGATAACAATGGTAGAAGCCATTTCTATAAAAGGAACTGATAATTTAACAGTACCCATTTTAACATCTGCTTTACTAGCAATTTTGATATAAAAGAGGGAGAAAAATGAACAAGCAAGAAATGATAAAGAAGTATAAAGAGGAAGATAAATTATTAGTAGCAAAACTATTGGATAAATTAGAAATGAGCCATAAAAGAGGAAAAATTACCAATACCGATTTCTTAGATTTAGCACAAAGAAAAATAGTAGAAAATATGCTAGCAAGAAGTGAAATCAAACGACTTACAAACTATGAAATATGGGGAGGATATGAAGAGGCAGAAAGATGTATTGTAGTATGTTATTCAGATAAATGGGATAGTAATATGCTCCAAAAGAATTACAATCATATCATGCAAATCATTCGAATCTCCTTACCAAGTGAATTGCATCAAACCTATAGCCATAGAGATTATTTAGGAGCAATTATGAAATTGGGTATCAAGCGAGAAAAGGTAGGAGATATCTTGGTAAGAGAAGATGGAGCAGATATCATAATACTAAAAGAAATCATAGAATTTGTAAAAGAAAATTTAGCAGGATTAACCAGATTTCGCAAAGCAAAAATTACAATAGAACCAATGGAAGAAATTCAAGTAGTAGAAGTACAAAAAGAAGAAATAGAAATCATTGTGCCATCCATGAGATTGGATAATATTATAGCAGAGATTACTAAAACTTCTAGAGCAAAAGCAAATGAATTATTAGAGCAAGAAAGAGTGTTGGTGAATTTTGAAACCATTACCAAAAGTTCAAAAAATATAGCAATTAGCAATCGAATTACCATTCGTGGAAAAGGAAGATTTCAAATAGTAGAACAAGTAGGAAATACCAAAAAAGGAAATATCATTCTAAAAATAGAAAAATACAAGTAGAATAGGAGAGAAAAACATGAGAAAAACTAAAAAATTATTATTTGCAGCATATGATATGAATATAGGGGGAATTGAAACTTCATTAGTGAATTTATTAAACTATTTAGCAAAAAAAGACTATGAAATTACATTAGTGTTAGAAAATAAAGAAGGTATATTTTTAGATGAATTGGACCAGAAAATACAAATTTTAGAGTATCAACCATGTCAAAATAAAAATTTTTTAAAAAGAAAATACAAAAATATGGAAAAAAGGGTCCAATTTATGGTAAAATATAAGAATAGGTTTGATTTTTCTGCATCTTTTGCAACCTATTCACGAGTGAGTTCATTTGTTGCAAGAGTTGCCTCGAGAAATTGTGTGTTATGGGGACATGCAGATTACTTAGCGTTATACAAAGGAGATAGTAAAAAAGTACAACAATTTTTTAAGGATATTTGTTACAATAAGTTTAAAAAAATTGTATTTGTATCCAAAGTAGCCTGTGACTCATTTTTGCAAATTTATCCACAAATGAAAAAAAGGGTGGTTTATTGTAATAATCGAATTGATGCTCAAAAAATACAAGAGTTGGCAACACAGAGTGCACAAATAAAAGAAACCAAAAAGCAATACACTTTTATTAATATAGGAAGACATGATGAACAACAAAAGAAATTAACAAGGTTAATTGAAGCAACGAAAAGATTAAAAGAAGAAGGCTTAAAGTTTCGAGTATTATTAATAGGAGAAGGACCAGATAGTGATGCTTATAAAAAAATAGTGGACGAGAATCAATTAGAAGAGTATATTGTATTTGTAGGAAAAAAGAAAAATCCATATCCTTATTTAAGAATATCAGATTGTACCATATTAACATCTGATTATGAAGGCTATCCAGTTGTTTTTACAGAAAGTATGATATTAAATAAGCCAATCATTACAACAGATGTATCAGATGCAAAAGAGATTATCGATAATCAATATGGAACAGTAGTAACCAAAGAGGTAGAAGCAATTTACAAAGCGATGAAGCAATATATCTTAAAACAAGGAGTTATACCACAAAAATTTGATTATGAGAAATATAACAAAGAAATAGAGGAAACTTTAGAAAATATGATTAATAAAAAGCCAAAGGCTTAGAAAGGTTAAAAAATGTGTAAAATAAGTGTTATCATTCCCATGTACAACAGAGAAAAACAAATTCAGAGATGCCTAGATTCTGTACTGCTACAAAATATGGAAGATATGGAGATTTTAGTAATAGATGATGGTTCAACAGACCAATCAGCAGAAAAAGTGCAAGAATATAGGAAGCGTTTTCCCAATCGAATTACTTATTTATATAAAGAAAATGCAGGAGTGGCAGATACCAGAAATTATGGAATTGAGCATGCAAATGGAGAGTACCTATTATTTGTGGATTCCGATGATTATATTGAATTTGATTTACTAGCTACCTTAAAAAAATATATGTATGAAGGAGTAGAAATTATAAAGTTTAAGTTGCAAAAAGTAAATGAGAATAAACGAATACTAGAAAAAGTAAATGGTCCTGTTTTTTGTTCTGCCAATGGACAATCTGCATTTAACCAATTAGTATTTGAAGATGTTTTGTTAGATTCTCCGTGTGTGTATCTTTTTAAGCGAAGTTTATTTATCAATCATAATTTTCAATTTAAAAAGAATACAGAACATGAAGATTTTGGATTGATACCATTGGTGCTGTTAAAAGCAGTTACGGTAGTATCGGTACCATTTTATGGATATGATTATGTGCAAACAGAAGAAAGTATTACTAGAAATACAGATTATGAAAAAACCAAAAAGAAATTTCAAGATGCTTTGTTTCATTATGATAATATGATACAATATATCAATCAACAAATTGATTTGGAAGAAAAAACGATAAGGAATATCAAAACATATTACAGTAATGCAATTATTTTAAAGTTAAAAGAGTTAGAAAAAGAAGATAGGAAAAAGCAAATAAAAGAAATTAGAAAAAGACACATGATAAGCAACATACAAGTTAATAATCTAAAGCAATTGGCAAAAAAGATAGTATTAACTTTAAATGTAGAATGGTATTTAAAAATGAAAGGATAGGAAATATGGCAAAGGTTAGTATAATAGTTCCCGTATATAATGTAGAACGATATGTAAGAAAGTGTCTAAATAAGTTGATTGACCAAACATTAAAGGATATAGAGATTATTGTAGTAGATGATGGCTCAACCGATAACTCTGCTGAAATTGTGAAGGAATATGCACAAAAAGATAGCAGAATCAAATATTATAGAAAAGAAAATGGCGGGTTGTCAGATGCCAGAAATTATGGAATGAAATATGCAACAGCACCCTATATTGCTTTTTTGGATTCAGATGATTATGTGGAACTTAATATATATGAAAAGCTATATCAAAAAGCACAAAAAGATGAAGCGGACATGGTAGAATGTAACTTTATTTGGGCGTATCCAAGGCATAAACATAAAAATAAAAAAGATGTAGCAAAAAGGTATCACAATCAAAGTGAAATGCTAGAAAGAGCAAGAGTAATGGCCTGGAATAAGTTATATAAAAGAGAACTGATTGAAAAAACAAAAGTAGAGTTTCCTAAAGGGTTAATTTATGAAGATATTGAGTTTTTCTATAAACTAATACCATATATCAATAAAGTTTCTTTTATTAAAGCAGGGTTGGTGTATTATGTGCAAAGAAAAAAATCTATTATTAATACACAAACAAAAAGAAATCGAGATATCTTTCAGGTGTTTGACAATGTAATAGAATATTATCAGAAAAAGAATTTTTATCACAAATTTCAAGAAGAATTGGAATATAGTTGTGCTAGAATTTTGTTATGTAGTTCATTTAAAAGGATTGCAAAAATAAAGGACAAAGAATTAAGAAAAGAATTGTTAAATGAAACTTGGATTTACTTAAATACAAAATTTCCACAATGGAGACAAAATAGAATTTTAAATACAAATTTGAATAGTAAGAAAAGATACATGTTAAGTGTAAATCGATTTACTTATCGTATGTATGCTACTATTTTTAAATTGATATAATGGAGTAAAAAGATGAAGAAAAAAATAACCAAGGAAAATGTATTATGTGTATTTTTGGTAATATGTCCAATTTTAGATATCGCTAGTTTCTGGTTTAGAAATGTTTTTCATACTAGCATATCGATTTCTACTGTTATTAGACCAATGATACCAATTGCCATGATACTTTATC
>CAOJXM010000069.1 GCA_948465625.1 uncultured Clostridium sp.
TTTCAAGTTCATTCCTTATATAATGAACTTGTATACAATGTGGTGATTTATCAACGGTAGCAAATATTATATTTTTTATTTTTGCTGTTCTCAACATTCCTCCTATTTTAGTTATAGCCATATTAATATGTGTTTCTTCTAAACACAATTCATATATATTTTCTGATAATCTCTTTACTTTTTCATAACCTTGAGGTTGTATATTTTTTAAACAGCTTCCTACTATGACAATTGTTTCTTCTACATTATATATATTACTTCTCATTAAATTTTTCATACTAATTCTCCATTCATTAATTCTTGCTTATTATTTGTTGCTATTTTATCATAAAAAGTCAAAAAAAGAAAGTGCTTTTCCAAACACTTCCAATTAAGTTTTATCTCCAAACATTTATATATTTTATTATAAAATTATACTACTTCGCACACCATGTCAACTTCTATCGTTACCCTAATTTTATTATTTTCTACTCTTTTTATCTTATTTTTACCTTTTCTCTCAAAACTAACAAAATCTTCAAAAGCAGTAAATTCAACTATTGTATCGAATCTTTTAGATATAGCACCGAGCAACATTCCACGTGACTCGTAAAAGGAAACATATCGAGTGGTTGTATCTGCATTGTCTCATACGAATCTGACAATTGTTCCAAATCCCTCACCAAAGTAGCAGGATTACAACTAATATACACCACTGTCCTTGGTTGTACCTTCCTAATATTCTCAATGGTCTTATCATCCAATCCCCTTCGTGGTGGGTCAACAAACACCACATCTGGTTTAATCCCCTCTTGTTGTACCAATCGTTCTAAGACAACTTCTACATCTCCGCAAACAAACTCAATATTCTCTATCTTATTTCTCCTTGCGTTCTCCTTTGCATCCTCTATAGCTTGCCTAATAATCTCTACTCCATAAACCTTTTTTACATGTTCAGCCACAAATATCCCAATCGTTCCAATTCCACAATACAAATCCAGTACAACATCCTTTTGCTTCAACTTTGCCAATTCTATTGCTTTAGCATATAATTTCTCTGTTTGAAGCGGATTAATCTGATAAAACGATAATGGAGATATCTTAAATTCAAACTCCCCTAATTTATCACAAATATATCCTTCTCCATATAACACCTCATTTTCTTGTCCCATAATTACATTCGTATTTTTCATATTGATATTCTTAACTACCGTTCTAATCTCCTTAAACGTTCCAGTTAATCCTTCCACCAATTGCCTTTGCTTTGGAAATCCTCTTCCATTAATTACCAATACGCACATCACTTCTTTAGAATGTACTCCCACCTTAATCACAATATGTCTTACCAATCCTTGCCTTGTACTTTCATCATAAGCACGAATCCCATTCTCCTTCATAAACGCTATCACATACTTTGCTATCTCTACAGAAACTTTCTTTTGGATAACACATTGCTCAATTGGAATAATTTCATGGCTACGATTAGCATACACACCAAAAACAAGTTCATTCCCCTTATAACCTACTGGATACTGTGCTTTATTCCTATACTCGTATGGTTGCTCCATACCAATCGTCTCTTTTACCATAATATTTTTTTCTAATGTCTTATTTACTAAATTTTGCACAATCTCTTGTTTTAACACCAATGTATCTTCATACCTCATATGTCTTAAATTACAACCGCCACAACGTTTATAGGTAGCACAATCGCTTTCTTTCCTTGCCTCATGCCTTTCCAATATTTCTAAAATTTTTGCAAAAGCATGGGTAGAATTCACCTTAACAATTAAAATCTTTACTTTCTCTTTTTTTAGGGCTCCTGGAACAAAAATCGTAAATCCCTCAATTTTAGCAATTCCTTCTCCTTCATACCCATTATCTATAATCTCAACTATATATTCTTTATTTTTCTCTACTGGTATTGTACTCAATCCCTTTCTTCCTTTCCTGCTTCTTTTTCTTTTAAATTCTACCACAACATTTTGTATTTTTCCACTCTTTTTGACTTTCTTCCCAATTTATAGTATAATTTTTATATAACCTAAGTAAAGGAGAAGGGGAATATGGAACTTTCATACGAAGAAAAAGCATTACTAAAAAGTCACCCTCGCATTGAAGATGACATGGAGCATTGCTTTAAATATGTAAGCAATCGTAGAGACATCACAATGTTTCGGGTAACATATTTTTTAGTTCGGCTCTATATAGCCGATTGTAGCATTCCACTTCAAGAGGCTCTTTCAAAGGCAAGTCAGAAATATTCGCTCACAAAGGAAGAAATTGTTGAGTATCTGAAAGAAATATTGCTGTTTCCTTATATGCATAAAGATAAATCACATGTAATGGAAATCAGCACTCGCATTTTCAACAAGCAATTTCATTCTTTAGAAGAGGCCAAGGAAGGCCTTAAGGAATACTTAAGTAATCCCCAGTTGCTGTTACAGCATTTGGCCCATTGCTCTAGTGTTCATTCTAGTAAGGTTCAAGACTTTATTCATCTTACCTTACGCTTGCCAAAAAACGAAACTTTTGAAGTTACCTGTGAGGCAATTTCTCTGCTTTGTATTCAACCTACCTTGAGCAAAGACACATTAATCCATCTTCTTGCCTATCGGCTTGGAGATTGCACCTGTGATATTAAACAAGCTTTAAATAGCACAGTAGAAACTGTCTTTTGTAAAAAGGCACAAGAATACTTGCACGAATTTGGTGTAGAAAAGGAATATACCATTTTCCAATTCTGTCAAATAAAAGCATCTCACATGGTGGTAAACTCTTCTCGGCAATTCTAATTTCGAATTGCCAACCTAAGAAAGACTGACCTACTAATAGTAGACCAGTCTTTCTTAAATTAAAAGTTTTCTAAAACTCCTATATTCTTTCATTTCTGACTGCTTCCTCTTGTAACCTCAATTCCTTTTTAATCCTAGAAAAATCCTTAATCGCTTGTATTCCTATTTTACTAATCTTCTTTAAATTAATCGAATTGACTCCACCTTGTCTTGGTCGAAATGTAATTGGTTCAAACTTAACCTTTTCCTCATTTTTCATAAACAACACCGTTAACATCACATTAGATAGATTAAAATGCTTTGGTATCATAGGATAATATTTTGCCAATATCTCGTAATTCATCAAACGAAATGGAGTATTCGCATCTGGAATCTTTAACCAGAATATCAAGAAAAGTACTAGCTTTAATACCTTGGTTACAAAAATTCTTGCTATTCCATCTTCTCTACTAATTCTACGTCCAATCATGGCTGCATAATCTTTTCTCTTTTCCCAAAAACCCCAAAACTCACTTGGTAAAGTCTGCCCATCCGAATCAGTTTGAAAAATATAGTCTGCCTTTTTCTCTATCGCATACTCATAACCATACAAAATAGTATCTCCATGTCCACCATTTTCTTTATCTAATACTTCCAAATCTCGTAACTCTGTTTTCAATTTATTTAACTTTTCTAAGGTGTGGTCTTTGCTTCCATCATTTATGATAACCAATTTTGAATCATTTCCTATTCTTTCTACTACCTCATGCCACTCCCTTGCTACTATTTCAACATTTTCTTCTTCATTATATGCAGGTATTATTATGTACAATTTATCATTCATTTCTCCTCTTTCCTTTCTTAAATAAAACTTCCCCTTTTACCTCTAATTTTCCAATCGAAATCGAAGCAACTGGTATTAAGATTAAGATATACGAAATAATATACCTTGATTTTGCTTCCCAAATAGTATGAAATAGGAACCCTCCAATTAGAATTATAATCAATAGCAACACTTCATTGGATAAATCACTATGATACTTTAACAGTGTCAAAATCGTTCCCAATACAATTAGTAATACTAATGCTTTTTGATACACAATCATTAACTCTCTTAAACCGCACTACTTCTTCATCTAACCATTGTGTTTCTAGCTTTTCTTCTTCTGGCTTACTAAAATTAAAATTCTGATTATACCAAATTGCCGAATAGGTATTTTCTGTCCACATAGAAGCCGTTTTTATGGTATAAAACTGTATGGCCTCCATAGGATTTTTTGCAAAATATTGCAATCTTTCTTTAATTCCTTTTTTATATTCTTGTTTCGATAAAGGAATATCTTTCCTATTAAAATAAGCAATCTCATCGTTAAACCAACCACATCCTCTTTCTCCTTCCGACATTCCCATATAAATAAATCCTGTTGTTGGAAAAGTAGCTTTTTTATTTTGTTCTAATTTCGTTTGTAATGCACCTTTCATCATCTGATTTGGTAAAACAGAAATAATTACAAATAATACTAGCATTATTATCTTATAAAGCCTTTCTTTGCGTGTTGCTTGTTTTAACAAATCTAAAATCAGGTAACAGCCTAATGCTACTATATAAATCAAGCTGTTCATTCTAAGAATATAGGCAATCGCCATCAAGATAGCAGAAAAAATAGCATTTCGCTTTTTATTCTCCATAGTATATTTCATCATATGATACAAAGCAAACATACAAAATGGCATACTAACAAAATCCCCATAGATAAAGGTTACTAGCATTGGTAAACTAATAAAAGTCATCGATAATATTACTGTTTTTGCCAAATTTACTTGATATTGCTTGGAAAGCTGTTTGGTTAACAATACCAATCCTAATACCGAGAACAAATTAGCAATTAAATTAATACATTGTAAAATTTCTGCACTTGCTCCCAATATTCTAAACACAAAAGAATATACAAAAGCTAATGTTAATTGTTGTGGATACAACTCAAAGTACAATAATGGTTTCAATTTATCCCAATTGCCTTCAGACATATCAACTGCAGCCTCATATATATCTAATTGGTCTGCCACTGGGGTTGCTTGCCTCGTTCGAATCCACCACCCTTGTGCTATTAAATAAACCATCATAAAAACCGCAAATAAAATAATTTGCGTGGTTTGCTTTAATTTAAGTTTTTCCAATTTTCTCCACAATAAAGTAATTCCTATTCCAATGATTATTGTTATTCCTAGCTTTCCTATCGTATTCATTGTAACCGTAACTATTTCTTGTAAATCATCTGAAATATAGGTAACATACATAATATTGAAAGAAAATAGTAATACTAGGATTGCAATTGCGATTATGATAATTATATTTTTTATCAATTTTTCCAAAATCTCCACACTCTTTCATCCTAATAATTTTTAAAAACAATACCAATATATTGGTCCAAAAAACTTTGTATGGTATTCCAGTATAACTCTGGATTTATTGTTGCTGCCTCTGCATGCCCAGCTCCTTGTATTACTAACTTTTCCTTTGGACAAATAGCAGCATGATAAAGTTCATCTATCATATAGGATGGTACAAAAGTATCTTGGTCTCCATGAATAAATAAGATTGGTGTATTTGATTTTCTAACCTGCTTTATAGCAGACGCTTCTTTAAAATTATACCCTGCTCTTACCTGTGTAACCATACTAGCTAATGGAATTACTGGAAATTTAGAAAAACCAAATATCTCTTTCAGCTGATAGGCAAACTCATCTTCTACTGATGTATAGCCACAATCTTCTATAATTGCTTTTACGGTATCTGGCAAATTTTCTCCTGATGCCATCATAACAGTTGCTGCTCCCATTGATACACCATATAATATAATTTGTGCATCTTCTTGCTTTGCCGTAATTTGGTTTACCCATGATAAAATATCCAATCGATCATGCCACCCCATACCAATATAGTCTCCTTCGCTTTTCCCATGTCCTCTTAAATCTGGTATTAGTATATTGTATCCCATTTGATAAAACTGTTCTGCTTTATCAAACATTTCACTTCCCTTTGAACAATAACCATGTACAATAATGGCCCACAAATCCGAATTTTCTTGTTTTATTTCATAGGCATGCAAATTTAGCAATTGATCACTAGAAAATATATTAGTGTCTTCCCATTTTACGGTATCAATCCATTTGGTCTGTGCTGTCTCATTTGCTTCTACATCTTGGCTTTGATTATTGGGTGCCTCAAACACAACTGACTTATCTGTATCAGGATTAAGTGCTAAGTTATAAAAATAGTTTCCTACGCCATATCCGCCTATCATAAACAATAACAACAGAATGGTAATTACTATTACTATAATTTGTTTCTTTTTCATAAACGTCTCCTTTCGCTTGTTGTTATTCTATCATATTCCGTTTTCTATTTCCACCATTTTTTT
>CAOJXM010000070.1 GCA_948465625.1 uncultured Clostridium sp.
CAATAGCAGAAGTTGGTTCAACAGGAAAATCAACAGGACCTCATTTGCATTTTGAGGTAATACGAGAAAATCGATATATTAACCCAAGAAATGTATTAGAATTTTAAGGTAAGGGGGAGAACATGAACATCAAAATAAACATTAAAATATTTGCCTTGTTGCTTCTTTTTTATCTAACCAAACAAATTGAGATTTATGCTATTTTTATGATTTTTACGATGATACATGAAGGTGCACATTTGCTTTGTGGTATATTATTAGGATTAAAGCCACAATCTTTAAAAATAATGCCATTAGGATTATGCATTGAATTTAAAACCAAACCAGAAGACTATAACCATAAAATAAAAAAAGGCAATAAATTAGTCATGAAAAAACTAATCATTGCTATAGCAGGTCCAATTGCCAATTTTATCATAGCATTTTTTTGTTACATAGGAAATGTAGCTATTTTTAACATTAGTTGTGAAGCAATTATCTATACCAATTTATTAATTGCAATCTTCAATTTGCTTCCGATTTATCCATTAGACGGAGGAAGGGTTTTTAAAAATTTAATTCGTATGTATGGTGGTAGAGCAGTTGCACTAAAATATACCAACCTAATTTCTAATATAGTAGTGGTTGTAGTAACTGCAATAGCAAGCATTGCAATTTTACTTTATCAAAACATAGCAATCTTTTTTATGATAATTTACTTGTGGGTTATTGTCATACGAGAAAATAAGAGGTATAATCTAAAAAGTAAAATAGATCGAATCATTGAAAAAGAAAAGGAAGTAGAAGATGTTAAAAAATATAGTGAAGCACTTTATCACCATCACCAAGCATAGGTGGATTGTATTTAAGTTGTGTGTAAAAGTAGGAATTCCATTTAGAGGGATTGTTCATGATTTATCCAAATATTCACCAACAGAATTTTGGGAATCGGTTAAATATTATAGAGGAATTGCAAGTCCAATTCCAGTAGCCAGAGAAAAAGAAGGCTATTCGAAAGCATGGCTACATCATAAAGGAAGAAACAAACATCATTATGAGTATTGGTATGACCACAAAGCCAAAACACCATTACCCATTATACCATATCCTTATGCCATAGAAATGGTATGTGATAATATGGCAGCAGGTATGGTGTACAATGGTAAAAATTGGACAAACCAATCTCAATTAGAATATTGGAATCGAAATAAAGATACAGAATTGTTAAATGATAAAATGAAAGGATTTTTTGAAGAAGTTTTTGTTCGTATAAGTGAACAAGGAATCGATAAGATATTAAACAAAAAGACATTAAAAGAGTTATACCAAAAGCATTGTCAAGAATAAGAACAGAGCAATTAGGGTAGAATAAAAGAAGAAAGGAAGGAAGAAAAATGGCAAAAAAGATAAATGAATTTGTAACTTGGGTAGGAAAAATAGATTGGGAGTTGAAAAAATTTCATGGAGATGAGTTTACAACAAGAAAGGGTTCATCTTATAACAGTTATTTAATCAAAGATGAAAAAAATGTATTAATCGATACAGTATGGTTACCACACAATAAGGAGTTTGTGGCAAATTTAAAAAAGGAAATTGAACTAAGCAAGATTGACTATATCATCATCAATCATGGAGAAATAGACCATACAGGAGCATTGGTAGAGTTAATGAGAGAAATTCCAGATGTACCAATTTATTGTACAGCAAATGGAGTTAAATCAATCAAAGGTCAATATCATAAAGATTGGAATTTTGTTCCTGTCAAAACAGGAGATACCTTAAATATTGGAAAACATACACTTACCTTTATTGAAGCACCAATGCTACATTGGCCAGATACGATGTTTACGTATATGAACCAAGAAAATATATTATTTAGTAACGATGCTTTTGGTCAGCATTATGCCACAGAAAGTTTGTATGCTGATAAAGTAGACCAAGCAGAATTATACCAAGAAGCAATCAAATATTATGCTAATATTGTGGCACCATTTGGAAATTTTGTAACGAAAAAAATTGAGGAAATTGCTGGCATGAACCTTCCTGTTGACTTAATTTGTACAAGCCATGGTGTAATTTGGAAGGAAAATCCAATGCAAATTGTGAACAAGTATTTAGAATGGGCAAATGCTTACCAAGAAAATCAAATTACGATAATATATGATACAATGTGGAATAATACCAAAAAGATGGCAGAAGCCATTGCAAAAGGAATTCAAAACGTAGATAAAGAAGTAACAATCAAGTTAATGAATACAGCAAAAGAGGATAAAACTGATGTATTAACAGAAGTGTTTAAATCAAAGATGATATTGGTAGGTTCTTCTACTGTAAATAATGGCTATTTGTATTCAATTGCTGGGATTTTAGAAATGATAGCGGGAAGCAAGTTGAAAAATAAGAAAGCGGTTGCATTTGGTAGTTATGGTTGGAGTGGAGAAGCGGTAAAATTGATAACAGAGGAATTAAGAAAAGCAAAGTTGGAAGTAGTAAATGAAGGCATCAGGGTTAATTGGACACCAGATGAGGAAGCTACCAAAGCGTGTATTGCTTTTGGAGAAGAAATAGCAAAAGCTTAAGGAAATAGTAGAATATAACAAGAATATTACGAAAAAGTTACAATTAAATGACATTTACGAAAATACTTGAAACCTTATATGAGGTATGATATAAAACGTGTGAGGATAAAAAATCCTTGTACGTTTTTCTTTATGTAAAAATAGGAATAAAGCAAGAAAAAAAGGAAAAACTACAGAAGAAAAAGAAAGAAGGAGAGTAACAAAATGAAAAATGTTTTAGCAAAAAGAAGCCAAGGTATAACTTTAATTGCCTTAATTATCACAGTAATAGTCATGTTAATTTTAGCAGCAGTAGCCATCAACATGACAATAGGAGATAATGGAATTTTTAAGAAGTCAGATGAAGGAGCACAAATTTATAAGAATTCAGCTAATAATGAAGCAGCTAGCTTAAATGGAATTGACAAAGAAATGGGAGATTTAATTGACCAATATCACAACGAAAATACAAATTATACAATGGTAGATGGAGTGCCAGTGCCAAAAGGATTTACGCATACAGAAGGAACCAAAGAAACAGGATTTGTCATCAAAAATGATACCGATGGAAATGAGTTTGTATGGGTACCAGTAGAAGAAGGAAGTGGATATACCTATGATAGATATGCCTTTGCAAGAGAAGGATGGGATTTATCACTTGAAAAAGGAGAAATAGATCCAGAAACTAAAAGCTATAAATTTGTACCACCAACCAATACACAAACAAGCGATATGGCGCCTGAAGAGGAGATATATGTTGTGGAAGCAATGCCAAGTGATGAAAAGGCAAGTGTAGAAAAATATAAAGGGTACTATATTGGAAGATATGAAACAGGGTATGAACTAGAAGAAATACAAACGAGATTGGCAGAAGTTCCAACCAGAAAAGTATTAAAAGTGCAAAAAGGGCTAGAGATACTATCTAATATAACAATAGAAGAAGCAAAAGAACTAGCAGAAGAGTTATATCAATCAAACAATTATGTAAAAAGTAAAATATGTAGTAGTTATGCTTGGGATACTGCTTTAAAATTTATAGAAACAAAAAATCCAGATTGGATTTATAATAGTGAAGGTGGAAATTATACTGAAAATTTGTCTGAAAGGTCAGTGCTAGCAAGAATAACAGGATATCATAGTATTAACAATATTTATGATATGGGTGGAAATGCTTGGGAATGGACAAGTGAAGAATTAAGGCAAGGGGATATAACAGCTAAAATTATAAGAGGTGGAGGAAGAGTAAATACCGCTAATGAATATCCAGCAGTAACAAGGTTTCCTACTGGTGATGGAATAGAAAAAAGTTATGAATTAGGCTTTCGAATTACCCTATTCCTATAATACAACAAAACAGTAGCACAAAGTTGTGTTGCTGTTTTGTTAGAAGAATGTAAAATAAAAAATCATTTCTAAAAAAACCACTTGACAAGCCATACATTTAGAAATACAATAGCGGTATAAAAATAATCAATAAGGAGGATAAGATTATGCCATTAGTAACGACAAAAGAAATGTTTAAAAAATCAATGAAAGAAGGATTTGCCATTGGTGCTTTTAATGTAAATAACATGGAGATTATACAAGGAATTGTAGATGCAGCAAAAGAAGAAAACTCACCAGTTATTTTGCAAGCATCATCAGGAGCAATTAAATATGCAAGAATTAACTATTTAATGAAAATGATAGAAGCAGCAACACAAGAAACCAATATACCAATCGCATTACATTTAGACCATGGACCAGACTTTGAGACCTGTAAAATGTGTATTGATGCAGGGTTTACATCTGTTATGATAGATGGTTCAAAATATGACTTTGAAGAAAATGTAGCAATAACCAAAAAAGTAGTAGACTATGCACATGCACATGGAGTTGTAGTAGAAGCAGAATTAGGAAAATTAGCAGGAATTGAAGATGATGTCAATGTTGCAGCAGAAGATGCCATGTATACAGACCCAGAGCAAGCCAAAGAATTTGTAGAAAGAACAGGATGTGATTCATTAGCCATTGCAATTGGAACAAGCCATGGAGCATACAAATTTAAGGGAGAAGCACGTTTGCGTTTTGATATACTAGCAAAAATAAAAGAGCTAATACCAAATACGCCAATTGTATTACATGGAGCATCTACAGTAATACCAGAATTAGTAGAAATGTGTAACCAATATGGAGCAGACATACCAGGAGCAAAAGGCGTTCCAGATGAAATGTTACACGAAGCAAGCATAAAAGGTGTATCAAAAATCAATGTAGACACTGACTTAAGACTTGCTATGACAGCACAAATCAGAAAAGTATTTGCACAAGAACCTGCACAATTTGACCCAAGAAAATACCTAACACCAGCAAGAGAAGAAATAAAAAACACGGTACAACATAAAATAAGAGATGTATTTGGTTCAAGCAATAAGGCCCAATAGGGACGGTTCTTTTTGGTCCCACTTGGACCATTTGGGACGCTTTATCGACCAACATCTAAAAAACAAAGGTAAGTTTTATTGATAACAAAACTTACCTCTTTGCTTTTTATATAGTTTTTAATACTGGATAATCCAGTTACTCTTCCTTAATTGAAATAAATTTCAAATAGCATGTTGCATAAAAAGCAACAAAGAATAGACTTTAAACAGTCCATTCTCTAATCATTCATATGTCTTCTAATATATAAATTAGCGTCCTTTTTAGCTAATTCTTCACGTTTATCATATAATTTTTTTCCTTTTCCAATTCCTAATTCTACTTTTACAAAACTTCCTTTAAAATACAAAGAAATGGGAACAAGAGAATACCCTTTTTGTTTGGTTAATCCAATCAACTTATTAATCTCACGTCTATTTAACAATAATTTTCTACTACGTAAAGGATCTTTATTAAAAATATTTCCATGTTCATAAGGGCTAATATGCATACCAACAATGAAAACTTCGCCATTTTTAAGAATGGCATAAGTATCTTTTAAATTAACCTTACCAGAACGGATTGACTTAATTTCTGTACCAGAAAGAACAATCCCCGTTTCTAAAGTTTCCGTGATTGTATAATTGTGCTTAGCTGTTGGGTTTTTAGCAATTAATCCTGCCATAATCTCACTCCTTATCATTACACATTATATACTGCTAGCTACAAAAAGTCAAGCCAAATAGCATAGGACATTCAAGCTACCGAATACAAATAAACAAAGGGGGATAAAAATGGTAATTCGAATTAAAAAAAGTCAACTCATGATTGCATTGGTTGCACTTATTACAATTAGTATTTTTTCATTGGTAAGCAATTCTTTTGGAATGCAACATTACTACAAAGTAGATTTTAGTACAGGGCTTGTAACAGCAAGTACCTTAAATGTAAGAAGTGGTCCAGGGATTGGCTATGGAATTGTAACAACCGTAAAGAAAAATGAATATATTCGTGTATTTGCAGGGGTAGGAGATTGGTACATTGTGCAAATAGAGGGAGATTACGTAGGAGCCGTTAGTAAAAAGTATGTGAAACCAATCTATCCCAATAGTAATAATATAGGAACAACAGGGGGAAACGAAAACAACAATCAGAGTACACCAACCAAACTTACAGCAGATGAGCAAGAAGTACT
>CAOJXM010000071.1 GCA_948465625.1 uncultured Clostridium sp.
GTTTCTGTTAAAACTTTTTTGCAGTCCATCATTCCTGCACCTGTTTTTTCTCTTAATTCTTTTACAACGGCAGCTGTAACCATTTATACACCCTCCTTAAATTAATTTTCTTCTACTGTTGTTGCTTCTTGTTCCTTAGCAACAATTTCCTCCATGCTTTCTGGTTCGCTGTTTTCTACTACTTCTTCTGAAGTTTCTGTTGTGATTTCAAATGTTTCACCTTGTCTACCTTCGATAACAGCATTTGCAATTACGTCTGTTACTAATTTTACAGCACGGATTGCATCATCATTTCCAGGTATTACATAATCTACATCTTCTGGATTACAGTTTGTATCGATTAATCCTACTACTGGGATTCCTAATTTTCTAGCTTCTAGAATCGCAATTCTTTCTTTTTTTGGATCGACTACAAACATAACTCCTGGCATTTCTTGCATTTCTTTAATTCCACCAAGGTTTTTTTCTAGTTTTTCCATTTCTTTTTTAAGTACGATTACTTCTTTTTTAGGTAGTACATCAAATGTACCGTCTTCTTGCATTGTTTCTAAATCTTTTAATCTTTGAATTCTTTTTTGTATGGTTCCAAAGTTTGTTAGCATTCCTCCTAACCATCTTTGGTCTACATAGTACATACCGCATTTTTCTGCAGCTTCTTTTACACATTCTTGTGCTTGTTTTTTGGTTCCAACGAAAAGTATTGTTTTTCCGTCTTCTGATTGTTCTTTGATAAAGCTATATGCTTCATCTATTTTTTTTGATGTCTTTTGTAAATCGATGATGTGAATTCCATTTCTGGCTTGGAATATATATTCTGCCATTCTTGGGTCCCATCTTCTTGTTTGGTGTCCAAAATGTACACCTGCTTCTAGTAATTGTTTCATTGCAACTACTGCCATTTTTAATTCCTCCTTTTAGTTTTACTTCCACAAAGTATTAACATTTGTGCACACTTTTTAGCACTATCACAAACTAACTTTGTGTGTTTATTTTTTAACTTTATTATTATATCACAAAAAGTATTGCGATTGCAATACTTTTTGCTTATTTTCTTGTATTTTATCTTCCTTCTTCTTCTCTTTCATCTGCGTCAATTACACCTGTTGTTACTAATCTTTCTACTTCTTCTGCTTTTTCTTCCGCTACTTTTGTATTAAATCTAGCATCTTGTATTTTAGGACCTACATTATAGTTTCTTAGTGTTTTTTCTAGATTAGTCATTTCCTTTTTCTCTATTACTTTTGTATTAAATCTAGCATCTTGTATTTTAGGACCTACATTATAGTTTCTTAGTGTTTTTTCTAGATTAGTCATTTCTTTTTTCTCTATTACTTTTTTCTCAAATTGAGCTGATTTTATAGGTTCCTTATCTTTTCTCTTACTCTTTGACATTGTTCGAATATCTTTTCCTTTTATTGCTTCTCTAAAGTTATATTTTCCTACATAATTATTATATTTGTATGCTTCCATGTTCTTAAATGCTCTTATTTCCTCTGGTAATACTGGAAGAGCTTTTACTTTTTCTTTTCCTTTAAAGAATTTTGCTACTTTGTCAAAGAAAGTTTGATTTTCATATACTGTAATATTATTACCTTCAAAATGTTGTAATATTTTAGCCTGTTTTCTAGCATTTTCTAAAATTGCTCTTTGTTCTTTGTTTTTACCTAATAATTTATCAAATAATCCGCACTCTTTCTTTAATTCATCTAAATTATATTGGACGTTAAAACTCATAGGCATTTTGCCTCTTGTTGCAATATATCCTATGTATTCTCCTAGATATGTGTATCCTGTTTTATATGTCTCGTCTAATTTTTTTAGAAATTTCACCATAACTGGATCTAATCTTTTAATAAATTCTTCACTTAAATTTAAATCCAATTTCTCTAAGTCTCCATCAAAGATATCCTCACTATTAATTGCTTCTATCATGAATTCTTTATTAAATTTTATCATACTTTCTAATGGTTTTCCCTTGTTAATTACGAGATGATTGTGTGGTCCTGTTTCACCTTGTTTTCCAGTTTTAATGTGAAATTTTATATCTTTTCCCATTGTAATTCTAACTAATTCTTTTTGGTTTGCTTCTTGCTGTGGTACTTGTTGTTGTGTTTCTGATTGTTGTGTTTGTTGTGATGCTTGTTGACTTGCCTTTGCAGCTCTTCTTGCTTCTTCTTCTTTCTTGTATTTTTCGTTTATTTCTCTTTTAATTTCGTCTGCTTTTCTTTGTTTTTCTTCTTCTTTTCGTCTTGCTTCTTCCAATTCATCTTTTTGTTTTGCTTTTTCCAATTCATCTAAATATTGCTTTCTACCTGGAGTTACTTCTGAATCTTCTCTTGGTGCTTCTTCTTTCTTAATTTCTTCTTGGTCTTCATATTGGATACCAGCCTTATCCATCTCTTTTTTTAGTTTTTGAATATTATCATAGAATAATCCTTTTTTAGTATCCTCTGCATTCATTTGTCTATATTTTTTTAGTATGCTATTAGCTAATGTTGCAACATCTCCCACTTCTTCATTATCTAATCTTTTTTCCATTATTGTTTCATATAAAAGGTCACCTGGTTCCAAACCATAATCTTTATACATTTCGTTCTTTATTTCTGCTTTTTTTGCTTCTAATTCCTGATAAGCTTTTTCCTCTTCTGTCATTTCAACGCTATTTTCCAACATTCCTAAGCGAGCCATTTCTTCTTCTAGTTTTTGAATGTCTTTACTAAAAGCTCCATTTTTGTTTAATATCTTATAGGTTTGCAATTGTTTTTTTGCAAATTCTGCCAAATTATCAATTGGTTCATTTGCTTCGATAGCTCCCATTACTGCTTCATACAATGCATTACCTTCTACAATTCCATAATTATTCTTTAATGTTTTTGCTACTTCTAGTCTTTTGGTTTCCATATCCACATCCGTATTTTTTTGCTCTTCTGCTACTGGTTCTACATCTTCTTCTATTGTAACAGTATTTGCTTCTGTTGCTACTTCTTCCATCTCTACTGTTTCTTCTGGTATTTCAACTTCATCTTCCAATATTCCTAGTCGAGCCATTTCTTCTTCTAACTTTTGAATATTTTTATCAAAATCTCCACTTTTATTTAAGCTTTTATATGATTGCAATTGAGCTTTTGCAAATTCTTCCAAGCTTCCAATTGCTCTATTATTTTCAATTGCACTCATTACTGCTTCATATAATTCATTTCCTGGCAAAATTCCATATTGATTTTTTAATGTTCTTGCTACTACTAATCTTCTTTTTTCTTTATCTACATTAGCCATGCTTGGCTCTTGTGCTGTTGGTTCCACATCTTCTATTGTAACAGTATTTGTTTCTGTTGGTGCTTCTTCCATTGTTACTGTTTCTTCTTCAATAACTTCTGGTATTTCTTCTACTGTGATTGTATCTGTTGCTAATGTTTCTTCTACTGGTACTTCTAGTTCTGCTTCAACAACTGGCTCTTCTAGTTCTTCTATTCCAAAAATCGCTAAATTAATATTTTTATCTTCTTTTACATTCTCAAATGTCATATTATCTATTTCTTTTAACATAGCATTGATTTTTTCAACCTCTGCATAAATATCTAAGTTTGACAAATATTCAATTCGTGTAGCATTCTCATTATATTGTGTTTCTACTTTTTTCAATTGTTCTCTTTGGAAATTAAGTATCTTCTCACTAGATCCCACTCTATTTTCTTCAATTGCCATTCCTCTTCTTTTTGCTTTCATATCCATTTCTAAGCGAATTTGTTCTTTTTTTAAATCTTCTAGCTCTATAGCAAATGCTTTTCTATTTCTAATCATAGTTCTTTGCTCATGTTTTAATTCTTTTCTAACTTCGTCTTTTTTTGCTTCAATTTCCTCTAATTGACAAGTATATGCTTTACTCTCTCTAATAGCCATTCCACGATTACCTAAATCTCTTTCTCTTTGAGTCGCTTCTGCTATTCTAGCATCCATTTCTGCTACTTCTGCATTAATGCTTTGATATTCCTCTTCCTCTGGCTCAAAAACATCTCGCATTGAGACCAATCTCTGTTTTTGGCTCTCTAATTCATCTTTGATTGGTTTCATGTCTTTTTTTGCTTTTTCATTTGCCTCACCATCTAACTTTTGTGTTTCTTTTAAGTCTTTTAATTCTTTCATAATTAACTTAATTTTCTCTTCCATAATTTTCTCCTCTCAAATTTTTCCTTTTATGGTCAATTCTCACTTATGTCTATTGTAGCACAAAAAAATAAAGTTGACAAGTATTTTATGTAAATTTGTCAACTTTATGTTAATTGCGTCGTTTTTTATAAGGAAATTTGTCTCTTCATTTCTTCGATTGCGATATCCGCTAACTGTTGATATTTCAACCTTTTATCCTTAATTCTTTGGGGCAAACTTGGTAAAATTCCAAAATTTGCATTCATTGGCTGAAATTTCTCATTTGGTGTCGAAATATAGCTTGCTAAGGCCCCTATCATGGTTTTATTGGAAAATATCATTTGCTTTTTCGTATTGCGATATTGTTCAATCGCATTTAAACTAGCTACCATACCAGAAGAAATGGATTCCACATAGCCTTCTACCCCTGTTATTTGTCCTGCAAAGAACAAATTGGGATTGTTTTTTAATTGATAAGTAGGCTCTAACAATTCAGAAGCATTGATAAATGTATTTCGATGCATGACACCATATTTTACAAAATCAGCATTTTCTAAGCCTGGTATCAAACGAAAAACTCGGTTTTGTTCTGCAAACTTCAAATTGGTTTGAAATCCTACTAAATTATATAGTGTTCCTTCTGCATTGTCTTGTCGCAATTGTACAATCGCATGAGGTCTATTGCCTGTTCGTGGGTCAGTAAAGCCAACTGGCTTTAGGGGACCAAATCGCAAAGTATCAATCCCACGTTTTGCCATTACTTCTACTGGCATACAGCCTTCAAAAATTTCCCTTTTTTCAAATTCATGTAGATTTACTACTTCTGCTTGTATTAATTCGTGATAAAAAGTAGTATATTCTTGCTCATTCATTGGCAAATTCAAATAGCTACTATCTCCCTTACCATAACGGTCTGCATAAAAAGCAATATCTAGATTAATGCTTTCTTTGGTAATAATAGGAGCTGCAGCATCATAGAAGTATAGTCTATCTTGCCTAATGATGTTTGAAATTTCTTTGGCAAGTCCATCAGAAGTTAATGGTCCTGTTGCTACTATTACAATTCCTTCTTGTATTTTTTCTTCTAGATTGGTTACTTCTTCATGAATTACTTCTATATATGGGTTCTCTTCTATTTTTTGTGTTACCAATTCAGAAAATTTCTCTCGATCTACTGCTAAGGCTTGTCCTGCTGGTACTTTTGTTGCATCTGCACATTGGATTAAGAGCGAATCTAACATACGTAATTCTTCTTTTAATAATCCACACGCATTGGTAATCGCATCTGTTTTAAAAGAATTGCTACATACAATTTCTGCTAAGTTTTGATTGGAATGGGCTGGTGAAAATTTAACAGGCTTCATTTCATATAGTTTTACTGGTATTTTTCTTTTTGCTATTTGATAAGCTGCCTCACACCCTGCTAACCCACCACCAATAATGGTAATTTCTTGCTTCATTTTTCTACCTTCCTTATGCATTTTCTCTTTCTTGTTTTATTTTTTCTAATGCTTTTGCTAGTTGGTCTGGACAAGATGTTCCTCTATTTCTACAAGGAATCCCTTTTAACTTTTTGATAACATCTTCTATTTTCATTCCTTCTACTAATTTAGAAACTCCAACTGTGTTTCCTGCACATCCATCGGTAATTTGTACTTTTTTTACAACATCCCCTTCTAGTTGGATTACCATTTTCGTAGAACATACACCTTGCGGTTCATAACTATATTCTTCCATTTATTTTCCTCCTTCTAATGATTGGATATAAATTTTAGCACAACATTCACAATCAAATTCTGCTCGATGAAAACCATCTTCTGTAATGCCAATTTCTCTGGCAATGGTTCCTAATTTGTGGTTTGGTAGGTATGGATATAATTTTCTACCTATTTGAACGGTATCAATCACTCTGTTTTTAGAGAAACTGTGATTTGAATGCCATTGCAAAAATT
>CAOJXM010000072.1 GCA_948465625.1 uncultured Clostridium sp.
CCATATAGTAATACTCCTTTTGGTACTTTGGCTCCCATCTCATGAAAACGTTTTGGTTCTTTTAAAAATTGTACAATCTCCTCTAATTCTGTTTTTTCTTCATCAAGTCCTGCTACATCTTTAAAACGAACATCAACAGAATTTTCTTTGCCATCATATACTTTGCCTTTATCGCCTAGTCCTTGCATTTTAATAATAAGAACGACTAATACCACCATCATTAAAGTTGGCAAAAGTGCAAATAAACTTGAGGTTAATTTGCTTAATGCTGGTGCATCTTTTTGCACTAATTCAATTTCATTGCCTGCTTCTACTTTTGCTTGAATTAATTCAATAAAAGCTGGTGTACTAGGGATAATAACGGTTTCCTCTTCCTCAACCCCTTTTTGTTTTACTTTAATTTTCGTACTCCCTACTGTCATTTCTATTTTTTCAATTTCTTGCTCATTGATTTGCTTAATTAATTCAGTATAAGCAAAATCTTCTTTTTCCTTCTTATTTTTCATTAGTAAAACTGCACTTGCTATTATAATAATCAAAAGTAATATGCCAATTGCAATTAATAAATACATTTTCTTTTTTTCTTCTTGTTTTTGTTTGTCCATGTTTCCTCCTCTTTCTATGCTTTTGAACCTTCTGGTTCTTCTCCTAAATTATTCTCTTTTTCTTTCCTTTTCTCTTGCTTTTCTTCCTCTTTTTCTTTCTTCTTTTGCTCCTCTTTTTGCCTTTTTTCTTTTTCTCTTGCTTCTCTTTCTTGTATTTCTTGCCTTACTTTTTCTTGTTCTTCTACTATTTTCATTAGTTCTTTTTGCTTATTGATAAAATCTGCTTTTATCATCAAAATTGCTACAATCATATAAATAGAAGCAATTGCAATATACATCCATTGGAAATACTGGATTGTAAATCCTGTAAATGTTTTTACTACAATATATATTAAATTTAGTAAGATTGGCAAAGTTAAAGAATAAACAGCCATATTAAAGATTGGTTTTAGTTTAATCTTAATGCTTACCATTCTAGAAACAATTAAACCTAGTATAAAGAAACTAAAGGCATCCAATATCGCTGTTATAAAATAAACGAAAAATAGATAAATTACCATGGTTAGAAAAAAGCCACCATATAGTGCTGTTGTATCTGTTTCTTCGATTACTTTAACCGCTTCTTCTTTTTTAAAGTTGCTAATCCCATATTGTTGTGCTAATTCCTTGTAGGAATATTCAACTGGCTCTTTTAACATTGCATTTTTTAAAATTAACTTATCTTTTAAAATTACTACTCCATTGTTGTAACCTGCTACTTCTTTTTTATATTCCTTTTGTTGTTCCTCATTTGCATTGGTATCAATTAGCATAAATTGTAAAATGGAATTATCATTTTCTATTTTAATTGCTTCTTGTGCTTGTACCACCAATTCTCCGTCTTGATAACTTAAGTCTGGCAGTTCTTCTTTAAAATATTTTACTCCACTTTGTATCTCTTTTACAAAGTGATAGGTAAAAGTAGCAGATACAATAATCGCAAATATTACAATTAACTTTGCCAAATACCCAATTGCAGTTGTTGTTTTTTCAATGGCAAATTCAATATATTTTTCAAAATCTTTTATACTAATGATTACTCTTTTTATAAATCCCATTTTTTTAGGTTTTTCTTCGTTATTGTTAGTCATAAACATTCTCCTTTGACTATTCTATTATTCCCAATATCTTTATAATTATATATCATTATTGCTAAAAAAAATCAATCCCTTTACTAAAAAAGGATTGATTTTACCTAATCTCTTCTTGCTATAAATATAAAATAGGTCGAAAACCACTAAGACTATGTGCACTAGATGTGCCAGTACTACGGCGTGAACCTGTAGTATAAATACTGTTATCACAATATCCACCTCTATTTACACAAGCAGATGCATTATTGTTATATGTTCAACTTGTGCAAAAAGGATATCACTTTCAGAAAAAGCATTCGATGAAATATTTGACATGTTAAAGAAAATGTAGTAATATAGTTATAGTGAATAACGAATAACATTATTGCTAATGATATTCACAATATTGATACTTTGGTCGGTATTAATATTATATTGATTAGTTGTCCATAACTCCCTTGCGGAGGTAGGAGAAGAACAAAAAAGAGTAGGAAGCCTGAACAATTTCCTACTCTTTTGCTATGTACTTAAAGTACCTAGTCTTGGTCTTTGCGATTGTGTCCATTAGTCAATACTATCACTAGCATTACTAAGAAAACAATCAATTGATTTGTGTCCATAATTTCTCCTTTCCTTAGGAGGTAACTGAGAAATGAACGAACTATCATATCATGCATTATACAATTTAACAACATTACTACAAAAATTCTAGTGAAATTTCCATTTTTACTTGAATAAATTTCATATTTGATATAGTATATATACAAAGTATTATTCATACCAAGGAGGAAGTTAAGAATGCCTAAAAAAACAAAAGAATTAGAGCTAGCAAACGACGAAAAACAAGAAGCAAAAACAACAAAAAAGGCAACCAAAAAAGTAGCTACCAAAGCACCAAAGGCAAAAACAACGGCTAAATCTTCAAAAGAAAAAGCAACAACAACTAGAAAAACAGCTACCAAAAAAGTGGCAAGTAAGACCGCAAGTACTAAAAAACCTACTACTAAAACAACCACTGCGAAAAAATCAACCACAAAGGCAACTGCTAAATCTACTATTACCACAAAAGCGAAAACCAGAACGAAAAAAGTAAAATCAGAACCAATCAATATTTTAGAATATTATGATTTACCTTATCGATATAATCAAACCATTGTAAAAATATTAGCACAAACCCCAAAAATGCTATTTGTATATTGGGATATTTCGGATACTGACCGCAAAAAATACGAAGAACACTATGGTAGCAACTTTTTTGCTCACTCACACCCTGTGTTAATCATTCATAACCAAACCATGAATTATAGTTTCGAACTAGAAATTAATGATTTTGCTAATAGTTGGTACATCCAAGTAAATGATGCAAATTGCAAATATAATGTAGAATTAGGTAGAAGACCAAATCAATATTTATCAGAATTAAAAGAGCCATATGTTTACATTTCCTCTTCTAATCCTATGGACTTTCCAAATGACCATATCTTGTTTGAAAAAGCAAAACCAGATGTGAAATTTAAAAATGTAAAAACCAATGAAACCTTTACAAAGACTTTTGCTCAATCTCTCTTTGTAAAGAACTTTATGAAAATGTATCAAATCAATACCTTAGAAGAATTATATCAAAAACTATATTCTTCTGAATTACTAGAAGAATTCAAAAATAAATACCATAACAATCCATCTAGTAATAGTTTTAAATAAATTACAAAGGAGAAATCTATGAACCATAAAAAAGGATATGTCAGTTTTGTTTTACATGCACACCTTCCTTTTATCCATCACCCAGAAAGTGAAGATTACTTAGAAGAAGAATGGTTGTATGAAGCGATTTCTGAAACTTACCTTCCTTTACTTACTAATTTTCAAAAATTAGTTGATGAAAAGGTAAATTTTAGAGTTACCATGTCGCTTACCCCACCCCTTCTTTCTATGTTAGATAACAAGTTATTACAAAAAAGATATATAAAATATTTAAAAAAACACATTGAACTTGCAAAAAAGGAAATCGAGCGTACCAAGTATGATAAACGATTAAACAAATTATCTTACTACTATTTTAATCGTTATTCCAATGACCTGCACTTATTTAAGGAGGTCTATTCTTGTAACTTAATAGAAGCTTTTAAACATTTCCAAGACATTGGAGTCTTAGAAATTATAACTTGTGGTGCTACCCATGGCTATTTTCCTATTTTGTATATCAATAAAAATACCGTTCGTGCCCAAATTGCAGTTGGTGTACAAACTTACGAAAAATACTTTGGCAAAAAACCTCGTGGAATTTGGTTACCAGAATGTGGCTATGTTCCAGAATCAGATGAATTTTTAAAAGAATTTGGAATAGAATATATTATAACCGAATCACATGGTATTTTATATGCTGACCCAACCCCTATTTATGGAACTTATGCTCCCATTGTTTCTCCTAAAGGAGTAATCGCTTTTGGTCGAGACATGGAATCCTCAAGGCAAGTATGGAGTTCGATTAATGGTTATCCAGGAGATTATAACTACCGCGAATTTTATCGTGATATTGGGTATGAAACCGATTACGACTATATCAAACCTTATATTGCTCACAATGGCGTTCGTGTGCATACTGGTATCAAATACCATAGAATTACAGGAAAAACAGAAGCCAAAGATTACTATGACCCACAATGGGCTATGGATTCTGTTTACAAACAGGCTGGTCACTTTTTTGACTGTCGCCAAAAACAAATTACAGAATTATCCCATTATATGCATACCCCACCTCTTATCCTATGCCCTTATGATGCCGAATTATATGGTCATTGGTGGTACGAAGGTCCAGATTGGCTTTATGTATTATTTAAAAAAATCTATCATGATAAATGTGACTTTGCCCTAATCACACCAGGAGAATACATTGACAAATACCCACAAATTCAAGAAAGTACACCTTGTCGCTCTAGTTGGGGAGCCAATGGCTATAGTGAGGTATGGCTAAACCAAACCAATGATTACGTTCATCGTCATTTGCATGTTGCAGGGGACCGAATGGTAGAACTTGCTCACCTCTTCCCTAATGAAAAAGGAAAACTAAAAAAATTAGCTTTAAATCAATGTGCACGTGAATTATTATTAGCCCAAAGTAGTGATTGGTTGTTTATTATTACCAATGGTACCATGGTAGATTACGCAAAAAAAAGAATTAAAGACCACATTGGTCGTTTTACCAAACTATATGAACAAATCAAGCAAGATGAAATTGATGAAACTTTTGTAAAAGATTTATATAAAAAAGATAAAATTTTCCCTGATATTGATTACATGATTTATTTTTAAAAAAAACAAACAAGTTTCACAAAATCTCTTTCCTGCATAAAATAATGTATATCTAATCTTTTTTGGTAGATACTATTAATATGCAGAAAGGAGATTTTTTATTATGAAATCTATATGCGTCAAAAGCAATAATAAATATGTTATAGATTATCTACTAAAAGATTTTTCTAATATAGATTTAGAGAATGTCTATTTATCTACAACTTCTTTTCGTTTGTATGATAATGTAATTGTACATTATACAGGAGATAACCCTTCCTCATTTTACCATTCTGTTTGTGATGTTTTAACCAAATGCATCTTCTTTTTTTGTGAGGAAAAAATAGCCAAAAAGCTAATCGAATATAACTATTTTTATTTTACAGAAGCTGAAAAATCTCAAATACTTTCTAATTTTTTTGAACTTTTTTCTTATGATATTGATTTATATACCAAAAAATATGATATCGTTTTTGAAAACTTATACCTAAAAGAAAATCGTTCTCTTGTTTTGAGCGGTTTTGTAAATTTTAGAATAAAAGAATATATGAATTTAATTGATGAAAACATTGATTTATGTGTCAATAACTATTTAATCGAACGTGAATATTTTGAATTTATCAATATGCTTCATATGTATGTAAATTCAAAACCAAGTTCCATTGACCATATTCATTTGGTATTTATCAATCAAGAAAGCATTTTATTAGATGAACATAAGGATATCATCCCCATTAATCAAGATGCTTTTCAAACGAAATACTTATCTGATATCTCTTTTTCTACCAATGATTATTGTTTAAATACATTGCTTACCTTACTTCCAAAACAATTAACCATTCATTTAATTCATAGTTTTGAGGACGAATTTATTAACACTTTAAAACTAATTTTTGAAAATAAAGTTCACATTTGTAACGATTGTGACATTTGCAGAGTTTACTCGATTACCCATAATATTCTAGCAAAAAAATAGTCTATACTTGACTATTTTTTTATTTGTATTATAATAGATACAGATTTAATGGAGGAAAATTTATGGAGAATGAAAATAAAAAATTAGTTACAATATTAGTTCCAGCATATAACGAACAAGAAGTTTTACATTTATTATAC
>CAOJXM010000073.1 GCA_948465625.1 uncultured Clostridium sp.
AGAGATTTTTTTGTCTTCTAATATACAAAGAGTACAAGATTTAACAGAAAAGTTAAATCAATATAATAAGCAAAGGCAAGAGACAGAAAAAGAAATTTTTAAGCAAGCAATCGAACAAATTGAACAAAATCAAGAAGAAAGCAAAAATGCGATTATTTTAGGGGATGAACGTTGGCATCATGGAGTTATTGGAATTGTAGCTTCTAAAATAACAGAAATGTATTTTAAACCAAGTTTACTTTTGTGTTTTGAAGAGGGTATGGGAAAAGGTTCTGGAAGAAGTGTTCCTGGATTTGATTTACATGCAGCTTTAAGCAAATGTAACAATACACTAGAGAAATTTGGTGGACATGCTATGGCAGTAGGTTTGGCTGTGAAACAAGAAAAATTTGAAGATTTTAAAAAAGAATTTGAAGAAATTGCAAAAAAGGAAAGTTTAAGTGAAATTCAACAAGTCATTCCAATTGATGGACAAGTTAGTTTAGAAGATATGAAAATAGAGTTTGTGGAAGAATTAAAAAAATTAGAACCATTTGGAGAAGGAAACAAAACCCCAATTTTTGTATATAAAGGATTAAAGGTTAATTCCATTCGTTCTTTATCAGAAGGTAAGCATTTAAAATTAACATTAAAAGAAGAGGGAAATGTGATTGATGCAATTGGATTTAATATGGGAAAATTAGTAGAGGATTATAAAATAGAAGATAAAGTAGATGTGGCAGGAACATTAGAAATAAACGAATTTAATGGAAGAAGAAGTGTTCAAATTAATGTAAAGGATATTATGAAAGCGATTGGTTAACAATAAAAGGGGGGAGAGATTGTGCAAGAACAACAAACGGTAACAATTAATGATTTAATTGCAAAAATGAAAAAGAATAGTTGGCGTTGCAATACAAAACTGATTATGAAAGCATACAATTTTGCATTAGCAAACCATGGAGAACAAAAGAGAAAGTCAGGAGAACCTTATATTATTCATCCAGTACAAGTAGCCTATACCTTAGCAGATATTGGCTTAGATGATGCTACCATTTGTGCAGCATTGCTACATGATGTGGTAGAGGATACAAAAGTAAGTTATGAAGATATGGTAACAGAGTTTGGAGAAGAAATAGCAGAAATGGTAGATGGTGTTACCAAATTAGGAAAATTAAAATATATTTCTCGAAAAGAACAACAAGTTGAAGACTATAGAAAAATGTTTTTGGCAATGGGAAAAGATATTCGAGTGATTTTAATTAAATTGGCAGATCGCTTGCATAATATGAGAACATTAAAGTATTTAACCAGAGATAGGCAAATTGCCAATGCACAAGAGACGATGGATTTATATGCACCACTTGCGAATCGTTTGGGTATGTATTCTCTAAAATGGGAATTAGAGGATTTAAGTTTTAAATATCTATATCCAGAAGAGTATAGGGAATTAGTAGAAGGATTAAATAAGAAACGAGAAGAACGTTTGACTTTTATCGAAAAGATTATGGAACAAATAAAAAAAGAGTTAAAAAATCAACATATTGAAGCGGAAATTACAGGAAGAGCAAAGCATTTATATAGTATTTATCGAAAAATGAAACGAGATAATAAAACATTAGACCAAATTTATGATTTGTTTGCTTTAAGAATTTTAGTAAATTCAGTAAAGGATTGTTATGCTGCATTAGGAGTTGTGCATGATTTATACAATCCGATGCCAGGAAGGTTTAAAGACTATATTGCAGTGCCAAAACCAAATATGTATCAATCCTTGCATAATACTTTAATTGGTCCAAAGGGGACCCCATTTGAAGTGCAAATTCGTACCTGGGATATGCATAGAATTGCCGAATTTGGTATTGCTGCTCATTGGGCCTACAAAGAAGCAAAAGGGAAAAAAGAGAGCATTAAGGTTACAGAGGATAAATTGGCTTGGTTAAGAGAAACTTTAGAATGGCAACAAGAATTGCAAGAACCAGAAGAGTTTTTAAATACACTAAAAACAGAGTTATTTGAGGATGAAGTATATGTATTTACACCAAAAGGAGATATTAAAGTATTACCAACAGGAGCAACGGCAATCGATTTTGCCTATAACATTCATGCAGAAATTGGGCATAAGATGACAGGGTGTAAAATTAATTCGAAAATGATGCCTATTATCACCAAGTTAAAAAATGGAGATATTGTAGAGGTTGTTACAGCAGAAAATGCAAAAGGACCAAGTAGAGATTGGTTAAAGTTTGTAAAAAGTAGTAGTGCGAAAACCAAAATTCAACAATGGTTTAAGAAAGAACAAAGAGAAGAAAACATTGAAAAAGGAAAAGAATTAATCGAAAAAGAAATTAAGAAAATAGGAGTATCTTCAAAAGAACTATATAAGCAAGAGTTTGTGCAAGCAGCTTTGGAAAGATATAAATATAATGGAATAGATGATATGTATGCAGCAGTGGGATTTGGAGCAATATCACCTGCTAAGATTATTGCAAGAATGCTAGAAGAGTACAAAAAGGTACATCAAGATGAAGCAATCGAAGAGAAAATAGAACAATTAGCACAAGACAAAAAACCGATTAGGCCAAGTAATTCGAGTAATGGAATTGTGGTTAAAGGAATTGAAAATTGTTTGGTGAAATTATCAAAATGTTGTAATCCAGTACCAGGAGATGATATTATTGGATATATTACAAAAGGTAGAGGAGTATCGATTCATCGATTGGATTGTATGAATGTAAAGGAACTAATAGGCGAAGAAGATAGAATTATTGATGTAGAGTGGGTCGATACAAAGAAGTCTTCTTATCATGTGGATATTGAGGTATATTCAAATGATAGAACTGGATTATTAGCAGATATTTTAAAGGCAATTTATGATGTGAAGGTAGAGTTGATAGCAGTTAATAGTAAAGCAAATAAAGAACGAATTGTAATAACAGAAATTACTGTTCAAGTAAATGGTTTAGAAGATTTAAATAAAGTGATGAAGTCTTTAAGAAAAGTAGATAGTGTATATGAAGTAAAAAGGAGAAAGTAAAATGATACTAAAGAGATTACAGTTGTATACAAATGTAGCAGACCCTACCAATTGCTATATTGTAGTAGATGAGGAAAAAAAGGAAGCTATGGTAATAGACCCTGCAAGTGAGGTAGAAAAAATTACAGAGATGCTTGAAATATTAGGGGCGAAGCTAAAGTATATTTATTTAACACATTGCCATGGCGACCACATAGGAGGGGTCAATGAATTAAAAGAAAAGTGTGGTGGCAAAGTTTTAATTCATAGAAAAGAGAGTGAAGGGTTAAATAATCCAGAGATTAATTTAGTAGACTATATTGCTATGCCAAAGATAGAATTGGAGGCAGATTCGAGGGTAGATGATGATGATTTAATTCACATTGGCGAAATTGAATTTAAAGTACTTCATACCCCAGGACATACAGGTGGAAGCTCTAGCCTTTATTGTGAAAAGGAAGGTTTACTTTTTAGTGGAGATACTTTGTTTAAAGGAACTTGGGGAAGAACCGATTTGCCAACTGGTGGTTTAGTAGATATTATGGATTCGATTAGCAAGAAGTTGATGCTTTTACCAGAAGATACCATTGTGTATCCAGGACATGGTAAAAGTACGAGAATCAAGGATGAAAAGCCAATTTATACTGAGTTAAAACCAGGAAATTGGTAAAAATGTTATATATGCCTTGTGCGAGGTGATTATTTATGATATAATTGTATACATAAAATTTAAGTGAAGGAGTGGTTATATGGCAGCAAATGATGTAATAACCGCATATGAGCGGTTAAGCCATGTTTTGTATAAGCATGGTAAGAACAACCGGGAGCAGTATGATGCTGATGCACAAAAAGAGGAATATCTGCGTCTAGCAGAAGAGGTGCATAAGCAGCCAAAGACAGCTAAGGATTTTCTCTTGGATAATCAGGAGAAATTACTCATTCAGATTGCAGATTTGATAAAGGTGTCAGTGGAATCACAACCCAGTTCAAGGGTATATAGCATTAAACTGGGGTATATCACGGAAAGTAATAAATGCTGCGATGAAATTGAAATGAAGTTCTGCTCCAAGTATTTGGAGAGAATAGCATTGAGCCTAATGGAGTGTGCTTGCACCATTCAGGTCTCGATGACAGGAGCGGATTTCTGCCCAATGCAGGAAGGTCATATAGGTCATATTATGGACCTTAGCATTGTTGCCAATTTTTAAAAGGAATCATAATCCCCCAATGTGTTTGCATTGGGGGATTGCTTATTCTTTTTCGACTTCACTAATAATTTTAGCTAGATATTTCATGCTTAAAAGGCATTGTTCCATGGTATTACCAGTGGCACCTACTTCAATAATAGTAGCAGCACTTGCTAATTGTTGATTGTATCGACTATCTCTTAGTACAATAGGACGAAATAGACCAGGGTAAAGTTCATTTGCTTTTTGCTGAATTCGGATTGCAAATTTTAAATTTTGTTGCCAGTTGGGATGTTCCAATCCACCACCATTGGTACCAATTACGAACATTAATTGAGCAACGGTTTCTTCACCAATTTTTACACAAGGGGCATAATTATTATTACTTCCAATGGCATCACGATGTAAATCAATTACCATTTGCGTTTCTGGTTTTACTTGTAATAAACGTTTTACGGTTTCATAAGAACGATTATAAGAACCACTATAAGCGGGGTAGTCGTGTAAGGTTTTATCATGGGTTACTTCGAATCCATAAGAACTTAATTGCTGTTGTAATTCGTCTCCTACTCTAGAGACAGAATAATTTAAATCTGTTGTTCGATAGGTTCCAGTCATTTCATAAGGAAAAGTTTCGGTTGGTGTATAACTTTCACAAGTATGAGTGTGAAAGAGAATTACATCCTTTTTATTGGAAAGTTCAAAATCAGGATTTAGTATTTCTTGAGTTAATTCGCATTGAGATTGATTTTTTATTTTTACACCAGAGGCTTCATTGGTAAAGGTTGCAGTAATATTATTTTCTTTGATTTCTTGTGTGGTTACATCTGTTTTAGCTAAGTCTACTTCAGAGGATGAAGTTTGGGTAGAAACGCCATCTACTTCATCAGGTGTTTGGGATGAGGGGTCAGAAAAGTCTTCTATATCTTCAAGAGAGTTTAAAAGGGAAAGTTCTACACCAAGTAATCGCTTGGCAGTGGAACCTCTTGTTGTAGTGGTAAATTCTTTTAATTTTTGTTCTTTTTTTCCTTGCAAGTCAGGCAAGGTATCTTCTAAGCAACCTACAAAACTATAGTTTTCCATATGCCAAAGCATATCCGTTTCTAGCTTGCTAAAGTCGGTTTTTTGCTTGCTAAAATATTTTGCACAAGATAAAATAGTAAATAAAATAATAGCAAATAATAAATATTTTAAGATAGTTTTAAAATCAATTACGGTTATCATATTTTCTCCTTTGTCCTAATAGTATATTTCTATATATATTCAAAAAGAGGAGAAAATATGTATCATTAGGACATTGATTTGACACTTTTTTAAATATAGTATAAGATAACAAAAAGGAATGGGGAAAAGGATATGAAAAAAAGAAAATACTAAAAAAATACAAGTCGGAAAGGTTCAAATAGGTGGGCAGAATAAAGTTGTCATACAATCCATGTGTAATACAAAGACCAAAGAGGTTGATGCTACCATTAAACAAATTTTAGCTTTAGAAAAGGCTGGTTGTGAAATAGTAAGAGTGGCTTGTCTGGATTTAGAGGATGCAAAGGCGATTCGAACAATTAAAGAGAAAATACATATTCCAATTGTTGCAGATATTCATTTTGATTATCGAATTGCATTAGAGGCCATTCAAGCAGGAGTGGATAAAGTAAGGATTAATCCAGGAAATATTGGAGAGGAAGGAAGGGTAAAAGAGGTAGTAGAAGCATGTAAAAAAAGAAAAATTCCAATCCGAATTGGCGTAAATGCAGGTTCTTTGGAAAAGGATTTGCTTCAAAAGTATGGGGGGAAACCAACAAAAGAAGCAATGGTGGAAAGTGCAAAAAGGCATAT
>CAOJXM010000074.1 GCA_948465625.1 uncultured Clostridium sp.
AGCGGTATGTTCTATTATATATCAATTCTAAAAAAAAACAAGGCATAAAACAAATTTTTTCTAATAAAATATAACAGGAGGAAAATTTATGAATTTTTTACAATCTTGTATCAAAGGAATTGCCCTTGGTGCTGGTGCCATTCTTCCAGGTATTAGCAGTGGTGTCCTTTGTGTTATTTTTGGTATTTATGAGAAATTAGTAGATAGCATCTTATCTTTTTTTAGAGATGTTAAAGGAAATTTTAAATTTTTATTTCCACTGGTTTTTGGTGGATTTATTGGTGTTGTATTGTTTGGTAACATTTTAAAATTTTTATTTGAAACTTATCCAACTTATACTAATTTTGCTTTTATTGGTTTAATTTTAGGATGTATTCCTACATTATTAAAAAAAGCAAATGAGCATAGTAAGTTTAAACCTTCTTACTTTCTTTATACAATGGCATCATTTTTGTTAGCTTTACTTCTTTTATACCTAGAAAAAAACTTTATCACTACTGATTTACACGTTAACACAACTCCCCTATATCTGACTTTTTCTGGATTTATTATGTCTGTTGGGGTTGTGGTACCTGGCGTTAGCAGTAGCGTATTATTAATGATTTTAAATGTTTATCCTATATACTTAGAAGCGGTTTCTACCATTAATTTATATATTTTATTCCCAATGGGAATTGGCTTAATCCTTGGTGGAATTTTCTTTTTAAAACTAATTCAATTTTGCTTAAACCACTATTTTTCTCAAACTTATTATTGTATTATTGGCTTTATCCTTGGTTCCACTTTTATCCTATACCCTGGATTGCCTTTTAATTTATCAGGTCTTATCTGCTGTTTGTGGTTTGCTCTTTCTTTTAAAGTTGCCACTTTATTTGAGAAATAGTTGCTAAGTTTTACATAATTTGATATAATAGAACCATCAAACAAATAGGAGGAAACATCTATGGGGTAGCAGTTTTATTTTTCTTTTTATCCTGGTTGGGATTCTGTGGCTTATTTACCTTAGTTTTTACGTATTCTGCAGCATTCATCCAGCTTAGTGCATTGGCAATTCCTTTGCTGTTTGCACTTCAATTTTCTTGCGAAAGAAAAAAACGAACCATCCATGTTTTTTCTTGGATTGCAATTGTATTTTCGATACTTGCCATCCTATTGCCTGTTAAAGGCATTGTATCATTGACATTTGCCATTCTTTATGGCTTAGGCACGTTTTTATTAGTCGTCTTTGCTGTATTACAATTGCCAATGAGTACTTTAAGAAAACTTTTATGGATTTTGTTGTGAGCCACAAAAGAAACCACCCACTGCATTATAATTATAATGTGTTGGGTGGTTTTTTCCTTATTGCTATTTATTTCTTTCTTCGGATAATCCAATTTTCCTTTACAGGAATTGGTAATCTCATTTTAACACATTGATTTGCTTTTCCTGGATTTACAAATTGTATTTCTTCTTCTGTTTCAGCATCCCATAACTGATCAATTTTAAACTTATAGCATTCAATTTGTCCTGGAATAATAATCTCTAGTTCATCCCCTACCTGTAATCGATTTCTGATTTCAATGACTGATTTTTCTTCTTCATATTTTACTACTTTTCCACCAAACTCATAATTGGGATTATATTGCTTTCCTTCGTATTCTTGAAAATCTTTGTTGTTTCGGTCATTAAAATAGAAAGTGGTTAATCCTCTTGTTTTCGTTTTTTCTAATTCATTCAAATATTTGGTATAATCATATTGTTCTGGAGCATTTATATAATCATCAATGGCATTTCGATAAGCATTGATAACAGTTGCTAAATAGTATTCTGTTTTTAATCTTCCTTCTACTTTTAAGCTATCTACTCCCATTTCTACAATTTCTGGAATTTCTTTGATTAAACATAAATCTTTAGAAGAAAAGATGTAGGTTCCTTTTTCATCATGTTCTACAGGCATTAAGTTACCAGGTTTGTTTGCTTCTTCTACATAAACATTATATGCCCACCTACAACTTTGTGCACAATCTCCTAAATTAGCACTTCTACCTGCTAAAAAATCACTTAAAAAGCATCTTCCAGAATAGCCAAAACAAATGGCTCCATGAATAAAAATTTCAGTTTCTAATCTCATTGGCGTATGGGTTACAATGTCTTTTATTTGTTCTTTATTTAACTCCCTTGATAAAATTACTCTTTTGGCACCATTTTTATGCCAGAAATTAGCCGAATGGTAGCTTACGGTATTAGCTTGTGTACTAATGTGAATATCAATATCAGGTGCTTCTTGTTTTATGATTTCTACTACTCCCCCATCTGCTACAATAATACCATCTACTTTTAGTTCATTTACGATTTTTGCTTGACTTTTTATTTCTTCATACATATTATCCAATGCATATACATTAATTGCGACATAGACTTTTTTTCCTAATTCATGTGCATATTTTATTGTTTTTACTAAATCATCATCTTCCATTTCTGCTCTTGTCCTTAGAGAAAGCGAAGAAGTTCCTGCATATACAGCATCTGCTCCATATAAAAAGGCGATTTGTGCTTTTTTAAAAGAACCTGCTGGTGCTAATAATTCTGGTTTCTTCATATTGAATCACTCCTATTTTTTATTAATTTTTCTTTTATTTTTACTGGTTTGATTAAAATACTTGCAATTGGTATTAATACTACTAGGTAGGGAATAATATATCTCGATTTTGCTTCCCATAAAATATGAAACATAAATCCTCCTATAAATATCATAAGTAAAAAGATAATTTCCCAAGAGAGATTTTTTCTATTCTGTATTAAAACAAGAATGCTAACCAAGCAAGTTAAAATCAGCAACACTTTTTGATAAAAGGTTAATGGGTCATTCATGTTTGCGATTGGGTCGTTATCCTTTCTTAAGTTGCTTCTTACTGCTGCATATGTATTTTCTGCCCACATGGATGCTAGCTTTTTGGTATAAAAATCAAATGTATATCCTATATTTTTAGAAAAGTATGTTAATCTTTCTTTGATTCTTTGTTGATACTCTTGTCCTATTGTTGTTGGATTTCTTAAGGCTGGTTCTCCAATTCCTTCATTATACCAACCATTTCCTCTCCAACTTTCCTCCATAGCCATTAAAAAATAACTAATTTTAGGATAAGCCTTATTTTTATCCAATCCATACTTATTTAAGTAGTAATGATTTACAAGTGAAGATGGCATAATGGAAATAATCACATAGGCTAATATAACTACTACTTGTAACAAATTTTGTTTTCCTTCTCTTTTCGTAATTCCATCCAAGAAGTAAAATAATAAATACAGAAAAGTTGCGATTACAAAAATCAAACTATTCATTCTCATCATGTAAGCTACCATGCTAAAAAAAGTTGCTAATATTGGATATTTTAACTTTTTTGTTTCCGTATAACGCATCATAAAATAAACTGAAAATAGACTAAAAGCTAAGCTTGGAATGTCGCCATATACGAAAGTGGAAAGCATTGGTAATGAAAGGAAGGTAAATGCTAATACCCATAATAGTACTTGGTTGGTTTGGTAATGTTTGCCCAGTTGTTTTGTTATTTTATACAAAGCAATCACGATTGCAATGTTTCCCCATACATTTAAAATTCGCAATAGATGTATTAAATCACAATGTATGATTCGAAAGAAAACACTATATACAAAAGATAAAGATACTTGCTGACTATAAGCTTGCATGTATTCGCTTAACGGAATGCCTGCATAAGTTAAATTTGGCAAAAATTCTTCTACATTTCCACGATAAAAAGTTTGTGCCAAATTGGCAACATGGATGGAATCTCCTACAATTCCTGGGTTAACCAATATGGTCCATAGAATCATGAAAATAAGATAAAGCAAAAATGCACCAATCCATAAGTATTTTCTAAGTTTTTTCTTGGAATCCTCTTTATATAAATAGTCATTAAGTTTCTTACTTCCCCAAAACAGAGCAATTCCTGTAATAATTAACCCTATGCTATATAAAATTGAGTTGACATTTATTTTGATATGTTCTCCTGCATCTAAGTTTGCAGTATAGATGATATTTAATATCATAACAATTGTTAAAAATAATATTCCAATTCCTGCTATAATTCTTTTCATAGTTTCTCCTTCGCATCAATTTCTGCTTTCATATTAGCACAAAAGAGAACAATTGGCAAGACCATTATTCTCTTTTGTAAATAGGTACAACAAAAAAGATAGGTTTTCCCTATCTTTCTTCCTATAACATAAGTAAATCTATAAGCCGGGTTCTGTCTAGGATAGTCATTTATCTAGAATATATATTACTATATACTTCAAGCCACCAATTCAAGAAGATGAAAGAGCATCTTATCCTTCTTTCTTAGGTGTTGCTCCAGATGGGGTTTACATGGACCAAACCTGTCACCAGGTTTGCGGTAAGCTCTTACCTCACCTTTTCACCCTTACCTAATCTAGGCGGTTATTTTCTGTTGCACTTTCCTTAAAGTTACCTTCACTGGACGTTATCCAGCATCATTGCTCTTATGGAGCCCGGACTTTCCTCTTGTACAACCTTGCGATTTATACAAGCGACTATCCAATTTACTTACTTTTCTATTTTACAACTTTTATGTTAAAAAGTCAATTATTCTTGCAAAATATTTAATTCTTGAATCAAATTTTTATACTTAATATAGAAAACATCTTTATCTTGTGTTGCAATTGATTTTTGTAACTCTTTTAATAATACATATGATTTATTTACATAATATTCTTTATTTTTATTCTCATCTATATTATTTACAATTGGCATATAGTTTTGTTCGGCATTTGCTAAACGTTTGCTTATTTCATCCCATTGATTGTCTTGTTCTACTAAAACATAAGCACTTACCACACTTGCTTTTGTTCTTAATACATTGGTAACTTTAGCTTTTTCTTTATTTAAGTCACTAAATTGGGGAATATAGTCATACAATTTACTTAATACTTCTAACGTTTTTATCTTATCTTGTGCTTTGATGGCAGCTAAACAATTATCCAAATCTGTACTAAAATTTTGTGTTAAAGTATTATCTGCATTAGCCTTGTATAAGTCTAATATAATGGTCGACCACGTATCATATAAGTTCTCTACATCTTTTTTTAGACTATCCCAATCTACTGTTTGTTGTCGATTTAATATATTAGAAGATTCCATTTTATAATTGGTTATACTTTGGTTTTGGTCAGAACTAGAAGAACCCCCTTGTGAATCTTGGCTTCCACTTTGGTTGGAACTGCTTTCTCCACTACCACTACCATTTTCTCCTCCAGAACTTCCACTTGATTGGTCTGGGCTAGTACTACCTGCATTTTTACCTCCAGAAGCTGTTGAATCTTTGCTTGTAACTTGTTCTGATTCTACTTTATATTTCTGGAAAGATATTTGGTTAATATTATTTAACATGCCTAAAATTTGTGTATCTAAATATTCTACCTCATTACCTAATTTCTGTAAGACATCTTTTCGCTCATTCTTGTTCTTAGAACATCCTGTTAAAGAAATGCTTAACAACAAAATAATCACTAAAATTGATATTTTTGACCAATTTGTTCTTTTCATAATTTTCTCCTATTTTTCTATTTTTCTTATAGTATTCCTTATTTTTAAAATTTTATTCTTGTGAATAAAAAAAAGATAAAAATATATAATAAGAAAAAGGAGATTTTTTTATATGAGTACTCAAGTCAGTTTATATAGTGTAAAATCAGGAGAAATTACAAGATTTCTAGAAAGTTTTTATCAACAAAAATTAGAAGAAGGTTCTGTTGCTTTAAAGTGGGATAAAAAATTTGAAAATCCAATTGAAATGGCTGAAATCATTGGCGTTTTTATTGATAATCATGAGGATTACCATATTAATATGTGGGTCTGTTTAGATGAAAATGCATTTATCAATATTACCTCAGATAACGCTGATTCTGTAATTCGTTATTTATATGAAAGATACCCTTATTAACAACAAAAGAAG
>CAOJXM010000075.1 GCA_948465625.1 uncultured Clostridium sp.
GGCGTGGCAGAAGACGATGTCCTGTCCGCCCTGGGATACCGCGCAGCGGATTTTTCGGGGTTTGGTTTCGGACAGAATGTTTTATTCGCGGCAGTCGGTTTTGCGGCGGGGATTTTGTTTTTTATTATTGTTTCAAATTGTTAATTTTATACCCTTCTAAATTTGGTCTTGCTATATCACTGTCCTTTACGGTATTTAATTCGACATCATAGTCTTGTGTTTCTTTTTCTCCATGCTCATTTTCAACTTCTTGTTTTAATACAATACCAGTTAAAGCATCTACCCACAATTTGATTGTAATAGAATTAGAACTTGATACTTGGTCAGTCTCTTGTGTAAATACAAAGGAATTTCCTATCTCTACATTTATTTTAGCTTGAATTACTATACATTCTTTTCCTTTATCATTGACTTGTTTTAATACTTTTGCTTCGTAAGTAGAATCCTTTACGATTTCTATTGCTCCTTTTTGTAATGGCAATTCCTTTGAAGCTAGATTAATACCTTTTTTATATACTACTGCCTGTTTTGTTTTTTCGACTATAAAAATTTGTTCTTCTGTTTCTAAATTATTCCAAGTATATCCTTCTCCTAATTTTATTACTGTAACATTTCCTTTTACAATTTTAGTAACATCTTGTCCATTCTGTTTATATTTTAACACATAATTATCGTATTCTATCCCTTTTTCCAACAACTGTACGATTTCTTGCTTGTTCACCTTTTCCTTTTTAGTTCCTACTATTTTTAATGCTAAAATTCCTATTAAAACAACAATAATAACAATTAATATTCCAACTTTTTTCATGTTTTTCCCCTTTTATTTTTTCTTGTAAAAAGAGGTTACAAACCTTGTAGCCTCTCTTTTTTAGTATTTCTTATTCTTCTACTGGTGCATCAACTGGGCAAACGCCTTGACAAGTTCCACAACTAATACATGCAGATGAATCAATTTGATACTTTGTATCTCCTTGTGATATACATTGTACTGGACATTCTGCAGCACATGCTCCACAACTAATACATTTATCAGTAATTTTATATGCCATATTTCTTCCCTCCTTGTATCGATATTATATATCATAATAAATTGATAAACACTTTAAATTTCTTCTTGCAATTGTTTTTGTTCTAGTTTCTCTAGCTTTTCTAACTTTTGCAATTCTTTTAAATCTTCTTTATTGTCTACCTCTAAGTCTTCTTTTTCTTCTACATTTTTTATAATCTTTAAGTCTTCGGCTTTGTATCTTTTATAGAAAAATCCATCTTTATCTCTAAATTTTACTTTTACCATTTCCTTTAATGTTTCAATGGAATCTACAATTCCTTCTCCTTCTTCTGGTGCTTTTACAATGGCTCCTACTTTTGGTAATTTCTTTAATTTTTCCTCATATACTTCTTGCTCATATTTTAAGCAACACATTAACCTACCACAGTTTCCAGAAATTTTAGATGGATTTAATGATATGTTTTGCTCTTTTGCCATTTTTATCGATACTGTTTCAAAATTTCCTAAGAACGAACAACAGCATAATTCTCTACCACAAACACCATTTCCACCAATTCTTTTTACTTCATCTCTTACCCCAATTTGTCTTAATTCAATTCTGGTTCGAAAAATTGCAGCTAAATCTTTTACCAATTCCCTAAAATCAATTCTTCCATCAGCTGTAAAATAGAAAATCATTTTGCTATTATCAAATTTATATTCTACATCTATTAAATTCATCTCTAATTTATGCTTTTTTATATTTTTTTTGCAAATCTCAAATGCTTCTTTTTCTCGTTTCTTATTTTCTTGATTATGAATTCGATCTTGTTTTGTGGCAACTCGAATAATTGGCTTTAACTCAGATGTAATCCTTTCTTCTGGCATTTTCTTGTTGGCAATTACTACTTCTGCATATTCTTCTCCCATGCTTGTTTCTACAATAACGTAATCTCCTATTTTTAAAAACTTCCTTCTTGGGTCGAAAAAGTATATTTTTCCTGGCTTTTTAAACCTTACTCCTATTATTTCCTTCAATCCTGCTCCTCCTTCTTCTATTTCTCCCATATTTTGTATAATAAATTGTCAATTGTCATGTCATAATTACAATTTGCTTTTAGATTATTTTTTGCCTTTTCTACTTCCTGCATATATTGTGCATATCTGCCGAGCTTCCTTGGTTGTTACTGCCTTTTTTACTTTGTGAAAAAAAAGTAAATTCATGTAGTCTAATATTTCATTGATTTCTTCTTTTTGATTGTATAAGGCATCTATTTTATTTAACACATCTAAAATGTTTTTGTTTTCTACTTGGCTAAATATCTCATCAATTTGTTGATACATTTCCCTTTTTTCGCTTATTGTTAAGGCCTTTTGGATGCTTCCTCCTGCCATTTGTAATAGCAGTTGTGTTGCTTCTATCTCATATTCCTTTTGTATAAAGGTTTCTAATTCTTGTTGTGGTATTGGTTGAAATGCTATTTTTGCACATCTTGATTTAATGGTGGTTAAAAAACGGTCTTCTGATTTTCCTATTAAGATGATTACGATATAAGATGGTGGTTCTTCTAATGTTTTTAATAAACAGTTTTGTGCTTCTTTTGTCATCGTATCTGCTTCTTTTATGATATATACTTTTTTGCTAGACAAAACTGGCTTTTCCAAAATTTTTGCTTGCATCGCACGGATTTGCTCTATTTTTATTTTGTTTTCTTCTGGTTGTATAATGGTAAGGTCTGGTGCATTCTCTTCTTGTTGTAAAATTAGTTTAGCAAATTCAATGGCAAATAGCGTTTTGCCAATTCCTTCTATTCCAACAAATAGATAACTATGGCTAATTTGTTTGGTTTGTATGATGTTATTCAAAGTTTGCTTTACTTTGCTATTTCCGATTAATTGCTCAAAACTCATTTTTGCTATCCTTTCTTTTTATAGAAGCGTCCCATTTGGTCCAATTTGGACCAAAAAGAACCGTCCCTAATGGACCTTGCCGAATAGGTTTAATGGCCAGAAGCGAATGGCTACTTTGCCTTCTATTTTTTCTAATGGAATACAACCAAATCTCCTACAGTCTGTACTTCCACCTCGATTGTCTCCCATGGCAAATACACAGCCTTCTGGTACGATTAAGTCTGAATAGGGTCCTGCTTCTCTTGTTTCTACATTTTCTGGTAAGTAGTTTTCTTCTAGTTCTACATCATTGATATATACTTTGCCATTTTCTATTTTTACATGTTCTCCTGGTAAACCAATGACTCTTTTGATATAGCTTTTTTTGCCAATTTCTAATACATAGTATCTAAATTTGTTGAAGATACCTTGTTTTTCATGATAAATTGCAACTGGGTTTTGACTATTGGCACTAATTGAGTATACTCCTTCACTTGGTTCTTCAAAGGTGATGATGTCTCCTCTTTGTGGCATTTCTTTAAAGGTTCTTGAGATTCGATTTAAGATTAAGCGTTGGTCTTCTTTTAAGGTTGGATACATAGATGACATTTGTACAATGGTTGGTGTACCAATAAAGTATCTGACTAATAATGCTAATACGACTGCTATGATAATGCAATATACCCATTCCATAATTTCTTTTATTTGAAGTTTTTTTTCTTCTTCCATTTATTTGCCTCCATTTTGTGAAGTTTTATCCTTCTTTTTCTTGCTTTTTTCATCTTTTTTAGCAAATACTATTATACTCTATACAAATGAATTTATCAATAAATTTGGCAAATGTTTTTGAAGAAAGTCTTGCATGTAGTTATGGATGTCTTTTTTTAGGATTTCTTTTTGAGTGGATATTTTTAAGCAAAGGATTTCTTTTTCTTTTATTTTTAGGGTTAGGGTTCCTATTTCTTGGTTTGCTTGAACTGGTGCTTGTAGCTGTTTTTTTGCTTCTATTTGTATATGTATGTCTTTTATTTCTTCTTGTTTGATTGGCATTTGTTCATAGGGAATGGCTTCTAATTCTACTTCTGGATAAGGGTTACACCCTTTTATGATTTCGATTTCTTTTTGTTGTTGCTCTTTCCATTGTTGAAAGTATTGTTCTATTTTTTCTTTGATATTTATATATTGATAGTTTTTGAAAGCATATTCAATTAGTTTTACACTGTCTTGGGTACGTATTTTTTTGGTGTCTGCTCCTAATACAACACAGATGATACGGTGTCCCTCTCTTGTGGTTGAAGTTACTAAGCATCTTCCTGCATTGTTGGTAAATCCAGTTTTTACCCCATCTACTCCATATAGGTTGCCTAATAGTTCATTGGTGTTGGTTATTTGTTTTGCTTGCCCATTGATGGAAATGGTGGTTGTTTTGGTGTTTACAATTTTGGCAAATTTCTCGTTTTTTAAGGCATAGTTGGTAAGAATTGCTAGTTCATAGGCACTGGTATAGTGCTCGTTTGAGTCTAATCCATGTGGGGTTACAAAGTTGGTATTTTGTAGATTTAATTCTTTTGCCTTTTGATTCATTAATTGGGCAAATCCTTCTACACTCCCTCCTACCTGTTCTGCTAATGCTACTGCACTGTCGTTTCCGTGAGCGTAGCATTAAGCCATATAATAGGTCATTTACACTTATTTTGTCTCCTGCTTTTAGGCCTAGCCTAGAACCTCCCGTCCATCCCGCTTTTTTGGAGATTTCTACAGTGTCTGTTAGTTTGGCATGCTCTAATACTACGATTGCTGTCATAATTTTGGTGGTAGAAGCCATGGCTCTTTTGGTGTATCCGTTTTTTTCATAAATGACTTGATTGGATTTGCTATCTAATACTAATACTGCTCTTGCTTGGGTTTGTGGCTCTGTGCTTGCTTCTCCAGAGACTTGCAGAATATCTTCTCTTACTTCTTGCTCATTGGTTTCTTCTTCGTCTTCATCTGCCCATGTTTGGATTGGTATAGCAAAGATTAGGCTTAAGATGACTACTATACCGATTATTTTTTTTATCATAAAACTCACCTTTTACATTCTATGTTTGGTAGTGGGGTTTTATGAAATGTTGTATTTCTTATTTTTCTTTTAGATATCTTTTTAAAAGAAAGGTTAGAAAATATGGAAATGTATAAAATTTTCCATTAAAGCCTATGTTTTGTGAGCTTAATTTTATACCATATTTTATATCTTTATACTTTTCACTCTCAATTAAATGATTTAACGAAGGTGTTGCTCCATCAATTGCTTTTACTTCTATTGGAATTAACGAATCTTTATCTCTTACAAAAAAATCCATTTCTACTGTTCCTTTTTCGTTTTTATAAAAATATAGGTCATAACCTTCTTTTACTAACATATCTCCAACTATATTTTCATAAATTGCACCTTTATAAGTATTAAAATTTTTATTATTTCTTAAATCTTCTTGTGCTTCTTCATCTAAGGAACCAATCAGAAGTCCAGTATCTCTAAAAAATACTCTGTAATTGTCTGGATTATAGTTTCCTTTTAAAGGGAGTTCTGGTTGTTCCAAACAATAGCAAACATTGATAATACCTGCATTGTTTAACCAATCTATCGTTCCTACATACTCTCGTTTTCTTGCTCCTGATTCCACTTTTGATATTTGAAATTTTTTATTTTCGTTTCCTAAAAATGCTGGTATTTTTTTGTATACATTAAGAATTCTAGTTTGATCCATTCCTTCTGCATATTTGGTTATATCTTCTTCATAATCGCTAATAATTTGTTTTTGCATTTTTAAAGTTCCACTATAATTTTTATTTTTCACAAAAGTATTTACAATTTCAGGCATTCCGCCAATTACCATATATTCTCTGAAGTTTTCTATCATTACAGAGAGTTCCGTCTGAGAAAATGGTGTTAATGTTTTCATATGGGTATATAAATCTTCTA
>CAOJXM010000076.1 GCA_948465625.1 uncultured Clostridium sp.
ATATTCTTCTAATGATTTTGATATCATATTTCTTTCTCCTTCTTTATTATCATTCCACTTTTCTCTACTGTAAAATTTCTATAAAAGATAATATTCACTGTAAAAAATTGATACAAGGATGATACCATTTGTCCTATTCCTGTACAGTAAGGAGTTTTTAATAAGGATAAAAACATTCTTAAAATTCCTGCTGTTATTTTATTAGATGTTACTTGTACTTCCTTTTTTTCTAACTGTAAATAACTTGTTTTTATACTATAGATTGGATAAACAATAAAATTAACCAATTCAAAACTCAAATAAATTACTACAATTTTTAAATCTAAAGTATAAAATTGTAAAGATATCATAAGCATAATAAAAACAGTAATAAGTAAAAGTATTAATAATTGATAAGCATTCTTTTTATGTTTTTTATAATTAAATTCTTCTTTACTAATGTCTATTTTTGCTACTGTTTTAATGGATTCAAATGAATCCCATTGCACATCTGTTATTAAGGCTACAAAATTTAATGCTAATATATATTTTTCTCCAAATTGCAAAGCATTGCTTAAGCCAAACAAAAATATCAAGAAGAATAGTATACTATTGCTTATATCAACTGATTCATATTTTAAACAATTGATTACATTAATCTTAAATCTAAACTTTCGATATTGTTTAACTGTAACAAAAACCGTGTAAACTGCTATTGCTAGTAAAGTAATTACTACCATTTGCATTTTGTTTTTTAACAAAATGGCACATAGCATTAACACTCCAAAATTTAACAAGTTAAATTGCATACAATATCGATTTGCTAGCTTTTCTTTTCCTTCAAAATATAATTTTTCAAGCACAAAAGAAAACACCAATTGTATATATAACTGAAAAATAGAGTACAGTGCAAATTCTTTATAAATTTCATAATCCATATTCATAAATTCTATGTATCTTCTTACATAAACTGCAAATATTCCAAATACCACAAATCCCACTATAATTCCTAGTGTCATTGCTGATAAAACAGCATTCTCATTTTTATCTCTTTCTTTACTTATATTAGCACTGGTTGCAAATATACTTTTCATAAGTACCCATATACATTGCAATGGATAGGTTAAAGTAAAGACATTTACCAAATTTTTATCAACCAATAACCCTAATAAAAACCATGATAAGATTGGTATAAAGGAAAAAATTGCAGAATTTAAACTAATTCGTAATAATCTTTTCATATTTTCTCCTACTTTTATTTAAATATCTTCTAATAACCAATCTATTACATTCTTATGAATAATGCCATCTTGTGAAAAGTCAAATCGATCCATTGTTAAAACATATTTAGGATAATTATCTTCTATACCCCTAAATGCCCCAAACTCTCTTTCAACCACTGACTCATCAGCTAAAATATAGGCTACTTGAATATATATTTTTTCCTTAAACCTTGTTGCAATAAAATCAATCTCACCCTTTTCTAAGTTTCCTACTTTTACATCATATCCAGAAGCCAACAGTTGATTATACACAATATTTTCCAAATAGGCTCCTAATTGTGGTCTTTTTCCAATATTCATGATTTGACCAAATCCTAAATCTGTTAAATAATATTTGTATTTACCATTTAATATTCTTTTTCCTCTAACATCATATCTGTCAGCTTTATTTATCATCATAGCTTTTGTCATGTACTCTAAATAATTATATATGGTTATTTTTGAAACCTCTCTCTCATCTTTGTTCATAAAATAATTTGATAAACTTTCTGCTGAAAAATTTTGTGATGGTGTGGTAACAATATATTCTACAATTCGATTTACTAAATCTAAGTCTTTAATATTAAATCGAGTAATAATATCTTTTACTAAAATAGAGTCATAAATATCAGATAAATAAGTTTTTGTTTGTACATCATCCGTCAACATAAATCTTTGTGGCATTCCTCCCCAAATCAAATAATCATCAAATGCTTCTTCTATCTCTTTTTTATCTGTTATCTTTTTTAATTCACACACTTCTTTAAAAGTAAATGGATAAGTTTTAAAACTTACATATCTTCCTGCTATATGTGTTGCAAGTTCTCCAGACAGTAAATCACTATTTGACCCTGTAATAAATATTGACACATTTTTAGAAGCCTTAAAAGAATTGATAGCTTTTTCCCACTTTTCTACATTTTGAATTTCATCAAAAAATAAGTAATACTTTTCTTTATTTACTATTTTTGCTTTTATAAACTCATGTAAATCCATATCATTTTTAATAAATGCATAATCTTCGTATTCAAAATTGATATAGATTATTTGACTTTCTGGTATTCCTTTTTCTTTTAATTCTTCTATGATTTGTAATAATAAAACAGATTTACCACATCTTCTTACTCCCATTATAACTTTTATTAAATCTTGTTCATAAAATGGCCTAATTTTAGATAGATATTTCTCACGAATAATCATAATTTTCTCCTTTTTTATTTTATTATATCACGTTTTTTTTATTTTATCAATATTTTTGTTTAATGTACTAAACAAAAATATGTTTTTTAAACATTTTGTTTAGTACATTAAACTTAATATGCGGTTCGTTTCGCAAAAGTAAATATTTTTCTTTTTGCAAAATAAGTTTTAATAAAGAGAAAGATATTATTAATCTTTCTCCTCTTTTTCTATTCTTCTTCCTCATCAAATTGCGAATTATACAAATCTGCATAAAATCCATTTTTTGCCAATAGTTCCTCATGTGTACCTTGTTCTACAATATCGCCATGATTCATAACTAAAATTAAATCTGCATTACGAATGGTAGACAATCTATGTGCAATAATAAAGCTGGTTCTTCCCTTCATCAAGTTATCCATAGCAGATTGAATTTGAATTTCGGTTCTGGTATCAATTGAGCTAGTAGCCTCATCTAAAATTAGTATTTTAGGGTCAGCTAAGATTACACGAGCAATTGTCATTAATTGCTTTTGACCAGCTGATATATTCGTACTCTCTTCATTGATTAACATATCATATCCCTTTGGTAAGGTTTTAATAAAATGGTGAATATGGGCTGCTTTTGCTGCCTCAATTACTTCATTATCCGTTGCATCTGGCTTGCTATATTTAATGTTATCTTTTACTGTACCACCAAATAACCAGGTATCTTGTAACACCATACCAAACATCTTACGAAGTTCGCCTCGATCAAAGTCATTTACATTATTGCCATCTACTAATATTGCCCCTTTGTTTACATCATAAAATCGCATTAACAATTTTACCATCGTTGTTTTTCCTGCTCCAGTCGGACCAACAATCGCAATTTTTTGCCCATCTTTTACTTTAACTGAAAAATCATTGATAATGATTCTATCATCATCGTAACCAAATTGTACATGGTCAAAAGTAACATTTCCTTTTAATCCTTCTATGCTTTTTGCATTTTTAGGTGCTTCTTTTTCTTCTTTCTCTTCTAAAAACTCAAATACTCTTTCTGCTGCTGCTACCATAGATTGCAACATACCAGATATTTGTGCAATTTGGTTAATTGGTTGTGTAAATTGCTTGTTATATTGGATAAAAGATTGAATATTTCCTACGGTAATTCTTCCATTAATGGCTAAATATCCCCCAAGAATTGCAACCGCTACATATCCTACGTTTCCTAAAAAGTTCATAACTGGGTGCATTAACCCTGATAAAAACTGTGATTTCCAAGCAGAACGATATAACTCACTATTTCCTTCCTCAAACTCTTTTATCGCTACTTCTTCTCGGTTAAATGCTTTAATAATCGTATGCCCACCATATACTTCTTCTACTTGCCCATTTACTTGTGCTAAATACTCTTGTTGCTGTGAAAAATATTTTTGTGACTTGCTCACTATATTTTTTACCAAAAATGCACTAATTGGTAAAATCACTAAGGAAATTAAAGTCATTGACCAACTAATCGAAAACATCATCACTAAAATACCAAGTAGAGTAAAAATAGCGGTTATAATTTGGGTAACACTTTGGTTTAAGTTTTGACTCAAAGTATCAATATCGTTTGTAATAACAGACAATACCTCACCATTCGTTTTTTTGTCAAAATATCGCATTGGTAACTTATTAATCTTTACCACTAAATCATTACGAATTTTATAGGTTAGTTTTTGTGAAACCGAAGTCATAGTAAATCCTTGTATAAAAGAAAACAATGCACTAATTAAGTATAGACCTAATAGTGTTAATAAGATTCCTGCAATTTTACCAAAATCAATTCCACTTCCACCAGATAATTTGGATACTAATCCATTAAATATTTCCGTAGTAGCATTTCCTAAAATCTTAGGCCCAACAATCGAAAAAATAGTACTTCCAATGGCAAAAACCATAACAATGATTAATGCTATTTTATACTTTGCCAAATAATCTCTTAGTAGTTTCTTAGTTGTTCCTTTAAAATCTTTTGCCTTTTCTACTGCTCCTGGCCCTGGTCCCATTGGACCCATCCCTCTCATTGGAGGCTTTTTCTTACTCTTTTCCATCGTCTAATTCCTCCTTTGATAGTTGTGATAAAGCAATTTGTGAATAGGTTTCGCAATTTTTCATTAATTCCTCATGTTTCCCCTTTCCTACAATCTTGCCTTCTTCTAGTACAATAATTTGTTCTGCATTCATAATGGTGCTAATTCTTTGTGCTACAATAATAATCGTTTTATCTTTTATTTGTTCTGCAATGGCTGCTCTTAAATTAGCATCTGTTTTTAAATCTAGTGCTGAAAAGCTATCATCAAACACCAAAATTTCTGGGTCAATCGCAATGGCTCTTGCAATCGACAAACGTTGTCTTTGCCCACCAGATACATTGGTTCCACCCTGCGCAATTTCAGTTTGATATTGCTCTTCTTTTGCTTCTATAAACTCAGTTGCTTGTGCAATCTCTGCTGCCTTCTTCATTTGCTCATCACTCATTTGCTCTTTTCCATATTTTATATTACTTTCAATTGTTCCAGAAAATAGCAAACCTTTTTGTGGTACAAAACCAATTTTTTCTCTTAACTCTTTTTGAGAAACATTTTTAATGTTTACTCCATCAATTAAAATCTCTCCTCCTGTTACATCGTAAAAACGTGGAATCAAATTCACTACAGTCGACTTTCCACTCCCTGTACTACCAATAATAGCAGTGGTTTTTCCTGGCTCTGCTGTAAAATCAATATCTGTTAAAATTTCGGTATCTGCATCTGGATATCTAAAAGACACATTTTTAAACTCTACTAATCCTTTTTTAGTTTCATCAAACTTTTGTGTTTCCTCTTTATCCTTTATATTTGGCACAGTTTCTAGTACTTCGTTAATACGATTAGCCGAAACCGCTGCACGAGGTAGCATAATCGAAATCATCGAAATCATTAAGAAGGACATAACAATCTGCATGGTATATTGAATAAATGCCATCATATCCCCTACTTGCATAATTCCAGCCTCTACATTCTTACCACCAAACCAAATAATTAATAGCATAATCGAATTCATGACAAACATTAAGGCTGGCATCATCATACTCATCGCACGATTTACAAAAATATTTGCCTTCATTAAATCTTGATTTGCCTCGTCAAACCTTTTCTCTTCTCTTTTTTGCGTATTAAATGCTCGAATAACTGGTAATCCTGTTAAAATCTCACGTGATACTAAGTTTAGCTTATCGATTAGACTTTGTAACTTTTTAAACTTAGGCATT
>CAOJXM010000077.1 GCA_948465625.1 uncultured Clostridium sp.
GTAGCCTTAAGAGAAGCCAAACTTACCATATTTGATGAGCCAGAAGCAGGCATTGATTTGTGGAGTTTTAACAATTTAATTGATGTATTTGAAAATATGAGAAATCTGATAAAAGGAACTACACTCATCATTTCTCATCAAGAGAAAATATTAAATATTGCCGATAAAGTTATATTAATCAAAAATGGAAAAATCGAAAAGATAGGAAAAACAGAAGAGATATTAGGATGTTCGAATCTTTTATCTTCTGAGTGTTGCAAATTAAAAAAGGAGGTAGCACATGGACAAGATTGAGGAAGGACTATTAAATGAAATTTCTGATTTAGATAAATTAAAACAAGGGGCCTATAATATCAGAAAAAACGGACAAGGAGTGGAAAGAAGAATAACACCCAATATTGATATTATAACAAAAAAAGATAAATCTGGAATTGATATTATGGTAAAAGAAAATACCCAATTTGAATTTGTGCATATTCCTGTTATCCTAACAGAAAGTGGTTTAAAAGATATTGTATATAATGATTTTTACATTGGAAAAAATGCAAATGTAATAATTGTAGCAGGGTGTGGGATTCACAATGACCATGACCAAACTTCTGAACACAATGGAATCCATCGATTCTTTTTAGAAGAAGGAGCAAAAGTAAAATACATCGAAAAACATTATGGAGAAGGAAGTGGCACAGGAAAAAGGATTTTAAACCCAGTAACAGAAGTACATTTAAAAAATGGAGCAAGCTTAGAAATGGAGACGATACAAATAAAGGGAGTGGATTCTACCATAAGAGAAACCAAAGCAACATTAGAGCAAAATACCAATTTTGTGGTATCTGAAAAAATTATGACACATGGCAAACAGTTTGCCAAAACCATATTTGAGGTAACGTTAAAGGGAGAAAATGCAAGTACCCATGTAACCTCAAGGTCAGTGGCAACAGAGAGCTCTACCCAAGAGTTTATTTCAAAAATATATGGAAATACCAAATGTTTTGCCCATGTAGAGTGTGATGCCATTATAAAGGACAAAGCTTGTGTTAAGGCAATTCCAGAAATCACAGCCAATAATGTAGAAGCGAATTTAATTCATGAAGCGGCCATTGGAAAAATTGCAGGAGAGCAATTGATTAAATTAATGACACTAGGGTTAAGCGAAAAAGAGGCAGAAGAAGAAATTATCAATGGATTTTTAAGGTAAGAAAGAGGGGATAGAAGTTTGAAAGCTTCTATCCCCTCTTATCCATGGGTAGGTTACTTAAATTCGAAAGCAACCTCCTGGTACGTTTTACTGTTTAATCTTTCAAGCAGTTTAACTGCTGGCACAGGGTAACAATCGTAAGTGATAATGGGACGTTTCATCCCATTGTTGTACAGTTCATGCAAAATAGCAAGAGCAAGAACTGTGGAGTCGTGTTCGAAAAAGGTATCAGAAAGATAAAAGCAAACACGACCATCGATGTGAAACCAAACACTTCCTACTGTGTGCAAATGGTACAAACAGCGGGGAGAGTGCCGAGCAGAAGGAGAGATTTGGTCAATTAACAATTCTCCCCAACCTGTCTTTTTCCGAAACTGTTTCAGAGTTACAAGGTAATTACCTGATGTTAAGTAAAACATGTTCCTACTTCCTTTCTATTGGTTATAGTAGGTATATTATACTATAATTTACGTAAAATAACAAGAGAAAGCTTCACAATTTTAAGGCAATGTGATATAGTAACTAGGTAAAGGAGAGTGGTATTTTTGAAAATTACCAATAGAGAGGAATTGCAAAAAATAGCAAACGAAATTAGAATTAGTGTGATTGAAGAAGTATATGCTGGAAAGTCAGGTCATCCAGGTGGTTCTTTATCTTGTGCAGATATTTTAACAGTCTTGTATTTTAATCAAATGGAAATCGATGCAACCAATCCACAAACAAGTAAAAGAGACCGTTTTGTCTTATCAAAAGGACATTGTTCACCAGCACTTTATGCGACTTTAGCACAAAGAGGATTTTTCAAAAAGGAAGATTTATTCACATTTAGAGGAATCGATAGTATTTTACAAGGGCATCCAGATATGAAAAAGATACCAGGAGTAGATATGTCTACAGGTTCCTTAGGGCAAGGCTTATCAGCAGCAAATGGTATGGCAATGGCTGCTAAGTTAAATCAAGATACCAATCGTATCTATTGCTTATTAGGAGATGGTGAAATAGAAGAAGGGCAAGTATGGGAAGCAGCGATGAGTGCTGCTCATTACAAGCTAGATAATTTGTGTGCCATTGTAGATAATAACAATTTGCAAATAGACGGAACTGTAGAAGAAGTCATGAATTCTTATCCAATCAAAGAGAAATTTGCAAGTTTTGGTTTTCATGTGATTTCCATTGATGGACATGATATGGGGCAACTCATAAATGCTTTTGAAGAGGCAAAGACCATTAAGCAAAAGCCAACCGTAATCATTGCCAAAACCATCAAAGGAAAAGGTGTGTCTTTTATGGAAAATCAAGTAGGATGGCATGGAAAAGCACCAAATGAAGAACAATATGAGATTGCCTTAAAAGAATTAAGAGGGGAGGCTTAAAAAAAGTATGAAGGTAGAGAAAAGAATAGCAACTCGTCAGAGTTATGGGGAAAAATTGGTAGAATTAGGAAAAAGCAATCCAGAGATTGTAGTATTAGATGCGGATTTAGCAGCAGCTACCAAAACAGATTTGTTTAAAAAAGAATTTCCAGAGCGTTTTTTTGATATGGGAATTGCAGAACAAGATATGATAGCAACCGCAGCAGGTTTAGCAGCATATGGTAAAATTCCATATGCCAGTACATTTGCCATGTTTGCAGCAGGAAGAGCATATGACCAAATTAGAAATAGTATTTGTTATCCCAAATTAAATGTAAAAATATGTGCAACCCATGCAGGAATTTCGGTGGGAGAAGATGGTGCAACCCATCAAATGTTAGAAGACCTAAGCTTAATGAGAACTTTGCCTAATATGACAGTGATGAGTGTATCAGATGATATTCAAACCAAATGGGCAGTAGAAGAAATTGCAAAAATAAAAGGACCAGTTTATTTAAGATTAGGAAGACTAGCTTCACCAGTGATTTATGAAGAAGGACAAAAATTTGAAATAGGAAAAGGAATTCAAATAGGAGAAGGAACCGATGCAACTGTAATTGCTACTGGATTAATGGTAGCAGAGGCAATCAAAGCACAAGAAATACTAGCACAAGAAGGCATTGCCATTCGTGTAGTAGATATCCATACCATTAAACCAATTGATAAAGAATTAATTATAAAATCTGCAAAAGAAACCAAAAAAATCATTACCATAGAAGACCATAGTATCATTGGTGGATTAGGAAGTGCAGTATGCGAAGTTTTAGCAGAACATTATCCTACTAAGGTAACGAGATTAGGAATGAGAGATGAGTTTGGAAAATCAGGAAAAGCAGAAAAATTATTGGAATATTTTGGATTATCTGCACAAGGGATTATAGCGGAAATAAAAAATAATTAAAAAACTATTGTCAAACATCAAAAAAAGGTGTATGATAATAACGTGAAAAAATAGAGTAGAAGTAAATCGTTAAGACTTGGTAAACGGGAAGTTGTTATCAAGGCAAAAGGGTGTAACCTTGCGTATTTATCTTCGCATTCCGCTATTTTAATAAAGGAGATTGTAACTTCTTTCTTAAAACACGGAATGTTTAAAAGAAAGGAGTTTTTATTATGTCAAAAACAAAAAAAATTGTACTAGCAGGAATTTTGCTAGCATTACTACTTGTGTTATCTCGCTTTTTATCCATTAAGACACCAATATTGGTTATTAGTTTTAGCTTTGTGCCAATTATGATGTCAGCCATTTTATTAGGACCAAAATATAGTACCCTAATTGCAGCTTTGGGAGATTTGATAGGAGCCTTATTATTTCCATTTGGTGCCTATTTTCCAGGCTATACGTTAAGCCAAGCACTTACACGGACTAATCTATGGAATAATCCTACACAAAAAGCCAGAGGAAGAAATTTCAGACAAGAAATTTATCCTAAAGCTTATCCTATCTAGTGTAATTGTTTTAGGAGGAATTGCAATTTTACTTACATCTGTATGGATTAAAATGACAAGTGGAAAAGCATATATGGCAATTTTAGCAACTAGAGTAACCGCTCAAGCCATCATGTTACCAATACAAGTAGTTGTTATCTTTGTATTGGACAAGTTTTTAAGACCATTTTTTAAAAAGTATTTATATCAGTAAAAAGCTAAAATCAGTAGGTAAACGAAAGTTTAGCTACTGATTTGTTTTAGGAGTGAAACATTATGGAAATAGAAAGTTATTTACAACAATTTGACCGATTTACCAAAGACCCTACTTTGGAGGCCATGAAATATATTATGGCATATTTTAAAAATGATTACAAAAAGCTAACCTATATTCATGTAGCAGGAACCAATGGAAAAGGAAGCATAACCGAAATGGTAAACAATGTGTTAATAGAGGCAGGATATAAGGTGGGAAAGTTCATTTCTCCTCATTTAATTACCTTTCATGAAACCATTTGCATCAACAATGAGCCGATACTAGATGAGGAAATACAAGAAATATTGCCCCAATTAGCCAAAGCGATTGAACAATACAATCAAGAGCATGAAACAAAAGTAAAGTGGTTTGAAGTCATTACCTCATTAGCCTTAATCTATTTTGCAAAAAAGAACTGTGATATCGTAATATTAGAAGTAGGAATGGGGGGATTAACAGATTGCACCAATATTGTAGAAGGAGAAATATCCATTATTGGTAATATTGGTTATGACCATATTGATGTATTAGGAGATACCATACAAAAAATTGCAAAGCATAAAGCAGGAATTATTAAGCCAAATAAGGATACCCTATTTGTGGAACAACCAGAAGTAGTAGAAGTAATCAAACAAGAATGTAAAGAAAAAAACAATACTTTACATTTAATTCAAAAAGAGCAAATACGTAATTACAAAATGGAAAAAGAACTACAATACTTTGATTATAAAGAATATAAACAAGTAGGGATCAACTTAAAAGGAAAAAAGCAAATTGAAAATGCAAGTGTTTGTTTAGAATGTGTAGATATTTTAAAAGAAAAAGGATATGCCATTCCCAAGCAAGCCATTTATAAGGGATTAGCAAATGTAGTTCATAGGGCTAGATTTGAAACAGTATCACAAGAGCCTACCATGATATTTGATGGTGGTCACAATGAAGCAGCAATTGCTAATTTAAAAAATACCATACAACAATATTATGCACAAGAAAAAAAGGTATATATTTTATCTATTTTAAACACAAAGGATTATCAAAATATTGTAAAACAGCTAACACAAGATAAAGAGGCAGTCTATTTATTTACGAGCGGAAATGACCCAAAAAAATATGTAGCAAAAGAAACGTTGTACAAAGAAGCAAGTAAATATGTAAAAGAAAATATCTACCAATGTGAGCTAAGCGAGGCAATTGAGTTGGCAAAAGAAAAATACAAAGATAGAATAATCTTTATTGTAGGAAGCTTTTATGTGTATAAAGATGTAGTAGAAAAGGTGAAAAAAGATGATTCAAATACAAAATGTAAATTTTAAATATAAAGATGGAAAAGAAATTTTAAAAGATAT
>CAOJXM010000078.1 GCA_948465625.1 uncultured Clostridium sp.
AAAAAACAATACAAAACAAAAAATGAAAAGAAACATATGAAAGTAAAACTATATTTAAAACTAAACTTCAAAACAAAAGAAAAACTGCCAAAAAACAAAAGATTTCGGTAATATACAAAAGAAAGAATGGTTACCAAAGACAATACATAAAACAACAAATGATTGATAAAATTTTGCAGCAGTTGGTAAGAATTGTACCAACTGCTGATTTGTAAAATGCAAATAAAAAGGAGCCAAAAGTGGAATTTAATCACAAATCAGTATTGTTAAACGAATGTATAGAAGGATTAAACATAAAACCAGATGGGATTTATGTAGATGGGACCATTGGAGGAGCAGGTCATAGTTTAGAAATCGTAAAACGATTATCGAAAAATGGCATGCTGATTGGAATTGACAGAGATACAACAGCATTAGAAGTAGCCAAAGAAAGGTTAAGCACATATTCCAATGTAAAATTAGTCCATGGCAACCATGACAATATAAAAGAAATTCTAACACAATTAGAAATACCAAAAGTAGATGGCATACTACTAGATTTAGGGGTATCTTCGTATCAGATTGATACTGCCAAAAGAGGATTTAGTTATATGTTAGAGAGTGAACTTGATATGCGAATGGATCAAACGCAAGAAAAAACAGCAAAAGAAGTGGTAAACACGTATCAAGAGCAGGAACTAGCAAGAATTTTTTACGAATATGGGGAAGAAAAATTTTCAAGACAAATTGCAAAAGCAATTTGTGAGTATAGAAAAAGCAAAGTAATTGAAACCACAACAGAATTAGTAGACATCATTACAAAAGCAATGCCACATATCGATAAAAAAGCAGGTCATCCTGCTAAAAGAACGTTTCAAGCCATTCGAATCGAAGTCAATGATGAAATAGAACCATTATATCAAACCGTAGAAAATTCGATGGATTGCTTAAAATCGCAAGGTAGGTTATGTATCATTACCTTCCATTCTTTAGAAGATAGAGCAGTAAAAAATGCCTATACCAAAGCATTGGGAAAATGTACTTGTCCTAAAGAATTACCATATTGTGTATGTGGGGCAAATCCAAAAGGAAAAATAGTAAACAAAAAACCAATTATAACAAGCATACAAGAGCAAGAAGAAAATAGCAGAGCAAAAAGTGCAAAACTAAGAATATGGGAACAAATATAAAAGAAAAGAGGTGAGTTAGCGTGGCATATCGTAATTCCTATCAATATGAAACCAGTCCAAGGAAGTTAGAACCAGAATATAGGCCAGTAAAAAAGAAATATCCTAAAAAAAGTACAGCAAGAAAAGTAGAAACAACCCAAAAACAAGCACCAAAGCCAAAAACAAAAGCAAAAAGAAAAATGAAATCACAAGCAAAAGTGGTATTATACATAGGCGTAGTATTTGCTGTATTATTTGCCATTAGCTATAGGAACTCACTTATTAATGAGGATTTTAGTAAAATTAAATCATTAAAAAATGACTTAGCAGCCATTCAAAAAGAAAACGGACAATTGCAAGTAAGCATAGAAAATAGTTTGAATTTACAAAATGTAGAACAATCAGCAAAAGAACTATTAGGAATGCAAAAATTAAATAGTACACAAGCGGTATATATTAATTTGCCAAAACAAGATTATGTAGAACCAGCAGCAGAGGAGATAAAAAAAGAAGAAGATGTTGCATGGTATCAAAAGATAATTAACCTAGTATTAGGAAAATAGAACTGTTATCCATTCAAAAAGAAAAGATAACAGTTCTATTGTTTTTGCAAGTAAAAAACGCTTGCAATTGAGGCTTCCCTAAGGAGTTTTCTGCTTTTCGATAACCAGTCCAGCATACAAACCGTTTGGGTTACGCTTGAGCACTCTCATAAAGAGTAGTAATTCCTGTGTGCTGAGTTTTTCCAACAACGTTGTTACAACTTCCTTGGTTTCTTCTGCATTCATATGATAGCCCCTTTCAAAGTATTTGTTCTTCTTTATTATACCTGTAATTTACATAAAAGTCAATCCAATAACAGTAATAAAATACCCTAATTTCTATATAATGATATAAGAAATGGGTGGTGAAAAGATGTACAAAGATTCGAATATTAGTAGGAAAAAGCGAATACGCAACATGCTTTTTACGATATTTGCGATATTTGCATGTTTAATTGTAAGAATTGGATTTATTCAATTTGTGCAAGGAGCCAATTTAAAAGAAATGGCATATGCACAACAATCTTTAGACCGAAAGATAACACCAAAAAGAGGAACCATCTACGATGCAACTGGCGAAAGTCAACTAGCCGTAAGTGCTACAGTAGAAACGGTAACCATTAATTCGGTAAATATACCAGAAAAAGACAAGGAAAAAGTGGCAAAAAAGTTATCAGAATTATTTGAGTTGGATTACGAAAAAACCTTGAAAAAAGTAAAGAAAAGAAGCTCAATTGAGACCATTGCCAAAAGAGTGGAAAAGGAAAAAACAGACCAATTAAGAATTTGGTTAAAAGAAAACAATATTACAAGTGGTATTAACATTGACGAAGACACCAAAAGGTACTATCCGTATAACAATTTGGCATCTCATGTAATTGGATTTTGTGGAAGTGATAACCAAGGGTTAGATGGAATTGAGGCAAAATATGATGAAGTATTACAAGGCAAAAACGGAAAAATTATAAAAGTGACAGATGCAAAAGGCGGAGAAATCGGAAAAGAAGGAGAAAACTATATTGCACCAGAAGATGGAAAAGACTTAGTATTATCAATTGATATGACCATTCAAGCAATTGCAGAGAAATACTTAAAAGAAGCATGCATTGATAATGTTTGTAGCGATGGTGGAAATATTGTAGTTATGAATCCCAAAACTGGTGATGTCTTAGCAATGGCAACCTATCCAAGTTATAACTTGAATGCTCCCTATGAAATTAATACAGAAGAATTACAGGCAAATTGGGAGAATTTACAACAAGCAGATAAAACAAAAGAATTGCAACAAATGTGGAGAAACAAAGCCATTGCAGATACATATGAGCCAGGTTCTACTTTCAAATTAATCACAACATCAGCAGCTTTAGAAGAAGGAATTACTACAACCGATAAAGAAGGAGAATTTTGTTGCACAGGTTCCATTGAAATTGCAGGAACTAGAATAAAATGTTGGAGATACTATAGACCACATGGTTCAGAATCACTAAGGCAAGCACTTATGAATTCTTGTAATCCAGTGTTTATTGGATTGGGGCAAAAAATAGGGGTAGAAAAATATTATAGCTACTTAAGAAAATTTGGTTTTTTAGATAAAACAGGAATTTCTTTACCAGGAGAAGCAAAGGGGATTTTCCTTACGGAAAATAAGGTTGGGCCAGTAGAATTAGCAACCATTTCCTTTGGGCAAAGGTTTGAAGTAACCCCACTACAAATGGTAACAGCAGTATCTGCCATTGCGAATAAAGGAATAAAGGTAAAACCAAGAGTAGTAAAACAAATCATAAATCCAAAAACAAAAGAAGTAGAAGAACAACCAGTCATAGAAGAAGGAAGAATTATAAAAGAGGAAACAGCAAATAATGTACTAAGTATGATGGAATCGGTAGTAGCAGAAGGAACAGGAAAAAATGCACAAGTAAAAGGATTTAGTGTGGGAGGAAAAACAGGAACATCAGAAGATGGGGTAAATACCAACAAATATGTAACATCCTTTTTAGGAGTAGCACCAATTAGTGACCCAAGTGTTGTGGTTTTAGTCACTTTATACAATCCAACAGGTGAGGGGGGACATCATGTAGGGGAACACTTATAGAAGTTTTTACGTAGTTTCGTAATATAGGATTATACACTTAAATATTAAAAGGAAATATGGTATATAATAAATATAAAATCAAAATAGGGAGTAGATACAAATGAAAAAAGTAAGAAGTAATCAAGCGATTACATTAATTGCCTTAATTATAACAGTCATTATTATGCTGATTTTAGCGGGAATTGGAATTAACATGGCAATTGGAGACCATGGGATTTTAGAAAGACACAACAAGGTGCACAAATATATCAAAATGCAGCCAATAATGAATTAAATAGTTTAAACAATTTAGACAAAGAGTTAGAAGATTTAATGAATCAATTTTCGCAAGAAGAAGTGCCAGAAAATTGGAAAGAAAGAAATGTTAAAATAAAAGTAAATATGACGTCTTTTAATGATTCGTTAGGAGAGTTTCCTCTTGTATTTGGTATAGTGGCGACCAGTAAAGGACAAACAGTATATGATGATGTAGTAGAGTTTAATGTTACAAAAGCAGGTACACAAATTTTAGATGTTAAAATCAATCTACCAGATGATACTTCATTAAATGTTACACAACTATATTGTAGCCCAAATTATAATTTGGTTTCAGAGGAAAGTGTTCAAAAAACAATAATGCAAGATAAAGAAGTAGAAGTATATTTTGAATATGCTTACCAAAAATAAAACAGAAGAATGTGGGGAATTAGAATGGAAAAAAGAAATCGATTGAAAATAAGAATGATAATTTTAATATTCGGTTTGTTATTTGTAATGACGTCAGGAAATGTATTTGGCTACTTTACTACTTATACAACTGCACAGGGAACACAAAAAATGAATCTATCTTATCCAAAATCAAAGATGTCAAAAAGAACAGAAGGATATTTGTTCCATCACAAAAAGAATTTCAGGTAAAATTGGATAACACAAATTGGAAATATAATGCAGATGGTTATTATCATTACACACAAATGTTACTTGCTAGTAGTACAACAGAAGAATTGTTAATCGAAATGAAGGGAAAAGGCAATGTTGTTGTTGTGAGCGAATTAGCAGAAGTATTGGGGGGTGGGGATAACACAATTTTTGCTGATTGGGGACAACCCTTAAATCGAATCCAACGATTATCAAAAAAAGAAGATTTGATATTAGAAAATACAGGTGTTAGATTAGCGGTAGGGGGCAATTCAATCGGTGTTACCTTGGTGGAAAATGGAGAAGACATTTCGTATAGAAATTATGAGGGAGCAAAAACAGGTGAAGTATTAAAACATATGATAAATGAAGGGGAAACAGTAATTTTAGGAAATAATTACTTGGAACAAATGAGTATAAAAAATAGTGGAGATATGGATCAATATGTTAGAGTAAAGATAACGAAGGATTGGATAAAGGCAGGAGAAATCCAAATGAAACAGGATCCAAAAACCATTGATTTTGATTTTGGTGATGATTGGATTGTGGATGAGAATAATGGGTGGCTCTACTATACAAAACCAATTCTTATGGGGGAAACAAGTAGTCCTTTTGTAAAAAGTCTTAAAATAAAAGACGAGATAAAAAATGTAATTGATTATACAGAAACAAAAAATGAAGAAAATGCAACGGTTATTACATCTACTAGAAGATATCATGATTCGGATTTTAAGATTGCAATAGAAGTAAATGCGATTCAATCACACAATGCAGAAGAAGCAATTCAAGAAACTTGGGGGGGTAGTGTGAAAATTGATGAAAACGGAACTTTAAGCCTAGTAAAATAAGGAGAAAATCGATGGTTAGAAACATAACTGTCGATTGTTTTTTATGAAAAGGAGCGGCTTTTTAAGCTGGATACTCCGAACA
>CAOJXM010000079.1 GCA_948465625.1 uncultured Clostridium sp.
TATTAATTCTAAAGTTTCTTTATAATCATTTGGTAAAACTTCATTATTCATAAGTCTAAACCTCCATTCATTAGTATTTTTATATTTTTTTATTTGGCAACTGCTGTTGCCAAAATTATTATAGCATTTATTTCCAAATTTTTCATTATAAATTCAAAAAAGATGATTTCGTATATATTTTTTACAAATCATCTTTTAAATATGTGAAAATTTTATTATTTCTAAATTGTTGCTAGGAGGGCTATTACTACATTTTAATTTTTCGTCATAAGAGAATAAAATTGTTATTACTAAAGCTATTAATGTAATTCCTCGATTACTTCTTTTAATTTTTTCCTTTTTCTTTGACTTTATTCTTATCTATCACACAAGTAAAATGAATTTCTTCATTTTGCTCATGTAACAAACAAAAATAAAAAAACGTAAAACGTTGAAGCAGAAAGAATGCTTCAACGTTACTATATCATATTCATTTTTAAGTTTCAATAGTTTTCGTAATTGTTTCCTTTTTGTAATATTTCTGTAATATTTTTCTACATTTTTACACCATAATTAATGGTGGTGGTAAATTCTACTACCGAATTCCAACTCCATTGAAAATTATTTTTGTTCCATTCTGAATCCCATTCACTTGGAAGTTGTATTTCCTGCCTTTCTACATTTACAATAATTGCTTCTCGTCCATTAAAAATGCCACTTCCTATATTTTGAACCTCTTTATATATTTTTAATTCTCGTAATTTATTTTCTTTTGTAGAAGTATCATTTCTCAAAGCGTATTCTAATGCTATTGCAAATTCGCCTATTTTAGTTACACTTCTTGGTATTGTTATTTTTTCAAGATTATTGGTACATACAAACGCCCCAGGTCCTATTATCTCAATTCCGTTTGCTATTTCTATCTCTGTTATGGTTTTCTGTGCATATTGAAACGTTGTATTATAACAATTATTGGAAATTTTTTCACATATCTCTGTACTCCATATATTTCCTTTTCCATAATTCGAAGCTTCTTCTCCTACTTGTTTTACCCAATAACCTTCTATATAGTTTGGTACTACTACTTTTGTTGCACTTCCCTTGTAGGTTAATAAAGTTGCGGTTCCATCACTTTCAATTCGATACTCCCAATCCTCTAAACTCTCTGGCTCTACTTTTGCTATTTCTTTTTTACTCTCAATTCCTAAGTCTCCATTTACTTCAAAGTTATAGCCATCTACTACTGTTTCAATTTTTGTTCCTGTAAATTTTGCACTGGTAATATCCTTGTAACCTTGTATTTCACTTGCCATACCTTCACTTAAAGCCAAGGTTTCTCCTTCTTTTATTCTTCTCATTTGCACATCTGTTAGTACCAAACTCAACTTTTCTCTCGCATTCTCTCTTTTGCTAATATCTGCTGAATCTGCTGTCTTCTTAAAAATCCCATTGTCTCCTATGGTCATATTAATTGCTACTGCTGCTAAGATTAGCATCACAATTACTGTTATGATTAATGCAATTAGTGTAATTCCTGCTTCCTTTGTTCTTCTCACTTTTTTATCCCCTCTCTTACTTTATCTTTACTGTTATTTTATCCATGTAGGATTTTTCTGTCAATATAAAGGCTGTTTTTTTCTTGTCAATAAGTTGCATAACGTGTCATCTTTTTATGTAGAAAAAGGAAGTCAAAAATTTAACTTCTTTTTTCTATTTATTGCTGATAGATAATTTGTGCATCACAATTTGTCGTCCATTCTGGTGCCCACCCTGTTGGTCTTTCTCCTTCTTTGAATGGTACATATATTTTTTGTGTATTTGTCCACCCCTCAAATGGTGCATTTAGTGTTTGTGGTGATGAGAAAATTGTTACCTTTACAACTGATTCTGGTATTATTATTTCCTGTAAACTCGTACAATTTTTAAATGCACTATATTCTATCGTTCTTACTGAATTTGGTATATCTATCGTTTGCATATTAGTACAATTTTCAAATACATGGTTTTCTATCACTGTTAACGAATTTGGTATATTTATTTTTTGTAAGCTTGTACAATTCCTAAATGCACTATATCCTATTGTTGTTACTGTATCTGGTATTACAATTTCTTGTAAACTTGTGCATTCCATAAATGCAAAACCTTGTATCGTTGTTACCGAACTTGGTATATTTATCCTTTGTAAACTTGTACCTCCTTCAAATGCTCTATATCCTATTATTGTTACTGAATTTGGTATATTTATTTCTCGTAAACTCGTACAATTTTTAAATGTTCTCTCTCCTATTGTTGTTACTGTATCTGGTATATTTATTTCTCGTAAACTTGTGCATCCTTCAAATATTCCATTTCCTATTATTGTTACTGAATTTGGTATATTTACCCTTTGTAAGCTTGTACAATTCCTAAATGCATTATATCCTATTGTCGTTACTGTATCTAGTATATTTATTTCTCGTAAACTTGTGCATCCTTCAAATATTCCATTTCCTATTATTGTTACTGAATTTGGTATTACTATTTCTTGTATACTTGTGCATTCCATAAATGCATATTCGCCTATTTGGGTAACAGAAGATGGTATATCAATTCTTTCTAGTTTACCACATCCTGAAAAGGCCATTTTTCCTATTGTTGTTACTGTATCTGGTATTATTACATTTTTTAAATTTTCGCATCCTGAAAATGCATTAATTCCTATTTCTGTTATAGTGTTTGGTATCTCTATTTCTTGTAAGTTAGTACAATAAAAAAATGCTCTCTCGCTTATTACTGTCATGGTATTAGGTAATATTACCTTATTCAAACTGGTACATCTAAAAAACACATTTGGTATCTCTGTCACTGTACTAGGTATTTCTATTTCTTGCAAACTACTACAATAAGAAAATGCATATTTTTCTATTTTATTTACTGAGGTTGGTATTATTATTTCTTGTAAATTGCTACAACCTGCAAATGCATTCATCCCTATTTCTTTTACACTACTTGGAATCACTATTTTCTTCAAATTAGTACAACCTCTAAAGGCATTTTGTCCTATTCGAGTTACCGTTTCTGGTATAACGATTTTTTCTACATCAGATGCATTAATTCCATAAATCTTTGTCTTACCTTTGTCACCACCATATTCGTCTATACATACACTTTCTATTCCCCCTATTTCTGTTACTGTTTGTCCCTCATACTCAGATGGTATTACAATTGTTTTTAATCCAATTTCACATTCATGAAATGATTGTCCAGTTGCCTCTTCAATAGCATTATAATAATATCCTAAACTTCCCTTTAAAGCTATTCTACCTGTTTCTGGTTCAAAAACAAAATAATCTTGTTCTGTTTCTTCTTGTGGTATTGCTACATCAAACACTTTACCCAAGTTTCTTTTCTCGTTTTTATCATTATAATACATTAAATAATATTCTTCTTCGCTTCCTTCTGCAATTTCTAATACATATACGTCTCCACTCCCAATGCTTCCTTTTCCCGTTTTCATACTTGATTTTGTTACTACACTTGCATTAACAGAAAGGTCTTCATTAACATAGCCATCGCTTTTTAGTTTGCTTAATTTATCTGTTTGTGTATTATCTAATCTATCCCCCAATTCATCATCTACTATTTTTAAACACAATTGCTCATACACACTTGCATTTTCATGAATTATGACTGAATCTGCTGTCTTCTTAAAAATCCCATTGTCTCCTATGGTCATATTAATTGCTACTGCTGCTAAGATTAGCATAACAATTACTGTAATAATTAATGCTATTAGCGTAATACCTTGATTATTCTTTTTGATTTTTTTCATTCTTCTATCTCCTCTACCTTTATTTTTCTTACGTATAATAAAACGTTGAAACCTCTTTCTTATTTCAACGTTACTATATCATATTCCTTTTTGAGTTTCAATAACTTTCGTAATTGTTTCACTTTTGTCATATTTTCGTAACATCTCTGTAACATTACAACTTACACTTCTTTACTTAAATCTGTATCCTTCCATTTTTACATTCTATTTCTATCCAGTCTTACTCATAATATCTTTCTTCATTTTATTAATAATCTTCTTTTCTAGTCTAGAAATATAGCTTTGTGAAATTCCTAACATATCAGCTACTTCTTTTTGTGTTTTTTCATTGCCTGTTCCAAACCCAAATCTTAATTCCATAATATTTTTTTCCCTTTTATTTAGTTTCTCCATAGAAGCCTTTAATAATTTTTTATCTACTTCATCTTCTATTCTTCTTGAAGTAACATCATCTTCTGTTCCCAATATATCTGATAACAACAATTCATTTCCATCGCCATCTTGATTTAATGGCTCATCAATGGATACCTCTGTTTTAATTTTACTTGTTCTTCTTAAATACATCAAAATTTCATTTTCAATACATCTAGAAGCATATGTTGCAAGTTTAATATTTTTATCAGTATTAAATGTGTTAATTGCTTTCATTAATCCAATGGTTCCAATGGATATTAAATCTTCGATTCCAGTTCCTGTATTTTCAAATTTCTTAGCAATGTAGACTACTAGCCTCAAATTTCTTTCTACTAATATTTGTCTTACAGAATGGTCTCCTCTTGCCAACTGTCCTAATATCTCTTCTTCCTCTTCTGGTGTTAAAGGAGGTGGTAATGTTTGACTTCCTGCTATATAGAAAATCGGATTATCCTCAAAAATCTCTCCTTCATTATTCATATACTTTACACATAAAGTATTAATGCTTTTTCTAATTGATTCTAAAATATTCATCTCATCTTCCCCCTTAACTAACTTCTTCCATCATATGAATTCCCACTAATCCTGTATAATCATTACTTTTACTTAATTTTTTATCATAAATCCCAACAATCACCTTATTAATCTCTTTTTGCATATCTTCACATTTTACCACAACAGAATCTGGTTTGAATCCCACTAGCATCCCATTTTGTTTTCCCAAAGAAGAAAACGGAATAACTCTTACTCGTGCTAAATATTGCTGTATTTCTTCCTGCTGATTTGGTAATTCACCTGTAATTAGATTGTTCATACTTTTTAAAACTTCTTTTGGAATGATACTTTCTAACTTCTCACTCTCTACTACAATTACATCGGTTCCTGTAATTGGGTCTTTTAATAAATTTCCTGTATCTATCATTGCTTTTACATTAGAAGCTTTGTTGTTTAAATTGATTTCTACTTCACAAAACATATCATTTTTTGAAATCCTATTTTTTATAATTTTAAATGCAATATTGACAACAACAAATCCAACTACTCCTCCTAGTAATGCTATTTTTAATGGATATGTTCCTATGTATACTCCATTTTTCATTAAGATGTCTTGTGGGCGTATATAATATAGTAGTGCAAAAGCACACCCACCAAATGCAAATGAGGTTAAGTAAAAAATTAGTAAATGTTTGCATAAGGCTTTTACATTTTTACTTCGATAAGCTACATACACCATACAAATTGATAAAATCAATTTTAAGATAAAATTAGAATAAATCTGCATGGCTGTTAAATAGGATAATACTGCATATACTGCCCCAATGAAACTTGCCAATATGAGATTGACTTGTTTAATCTGTACTTTTG
>CAOJXM010000080.1 GCA_948465625.1 uncultured Clostridium sp.
GAACTGTTATCTCCCCATTTGGTAGTATATCCTACCATTGCTTCACAAAGATTACCTGTTCCAATCACCAAATAGCCATAAGTTTGTGCAATGGCATACAAGGTAGTCATTCTTAGCCTAGGCTTTGCATTTATTGTAGCTTCTTTGTTTAGCTTTTCTTCTATTTGCTTATTGATTTGACTTTCTAATTCTTGATACGTATTACTTAAATCTATCTTAATGGATTTTACTCCAAAGGTTTTTGCTACCAATTCTGCATCTTGCAAGTCATTTTCGTTAGAATAGCATGGCATGGATACCGCAAGCACTTTTTCTTTTCCTACTGCTTTTACTGCCATGGCAAGTACGGTTGCCGAATCCTTTCCTCCACTATTTCCAATTACAATTCCTTTGGCTTTTGTGCTTTCTACATATTCTTTTATCCAATTAATGGCATTTACTGCTTCTTTTTGCAGTTTTTCTTTTTCTAACATGTTATCCCTCTTTCTATTGATATAGTTGATTTTTCTTGATATACTCTATTACCTCATCTGTTGTTAGATAGCGTATACTTTTTCCTTCTTTTACCTTTTTTCTTACGAAAGTAGAACTCAAATTACTTACGATTGTATTTCTTACCTTGATGAATGTTTCTTGGTTTTTCTTTAAAAAGGCATTCGTTTGTATAATTTCTTCCATTTTATCTTGGTCTCTTTTAAAAACATATATACTATAGTTTTGGGTAAGTTCCTCTGCTTCTTTCCATGTATCTAATTCTTTTAAATTATCACTTCCTAGCATAAAGGCAATTTCCTCTTTCGGATAGATTTCTTGAAATTTCCTTAAAGTTTCAATGGTATAGAGTGGTCTTGCAGAATCAATTTCCATTCTTGATACTGCAAAATGTTCATTTTGCTTGCATGCTAGTTTTAGCATTTCATATCTATGTTCGTTTTCTATTATTTCTGCTTTTTGGTATTTACTGTTAACTGGCACAAAGATTATCTTTTCTATTTTCTTATATTCGTTCATTAACTGCTCTGCTAATGATAAATGCGAATAAAGTGGCGGATTAAAACAACCACCAAATATGACAATTTGCTTTTTTTCCATTTTTCTTCTCCTACTATTTCTTTGCTTATACGATATCACAGCTTTGCTTATTTTGCAAGAAAAAAACCGACCTTATTGGTCGATTTTTTCTTCTTGCCATTTTAAAATGGGAAATCCGTCATTGATTCCTGTTTCGTCTTGTTTAAAATAGTCTTCTCCTAATTTTGTCATATATCCTTTCAAATCTTCTTCTGTTACTTTTGCTGAATTAGAATAACTTCCTCTGTAACCATTTCCTGCATTAGGTGTTGTCCACCAACAAGAAGTAAAACTAGAATTTTTGCATTCTCCTGCAATGGAACCTACTTTTGAACCTCCTGATACAGGACCTGTGTTATAGCAATTGGTAATGACATTAGCCCCATTATTATAAATATTACCTGTAATTCCTCCTACTTGTCCCTTACTTCCATATACTTCACCTCTATTGTAGCAATAAAATGCATGAACACCTGCTCCGTCCAATTCCCCCAACACTTGAAAAGCCTGTACCATCATCACCGCTTTCCGTGATATTTTTCCTATATTAAAGCAACCTGTAGCAGTTCCTCCAAAACCACAAATACCACCTGCAAACCCTCTTTGTGCAGTAATCACTCCTGTGTTGGCACAATTATTAATCGTTCCACTTTGTCCCGTAATTCCAGCTACCGTAATACTTCCTGAAACATTAGCTGTATTCAAACAATTTTCAATAGTTGAACCATTTGCATGTCCCACAATTCCAGCTACATATTGCCCTTTTGCCTCTGCTTCATTTATGTTTGCTTCATTGGTACAATCTTCTATTCTAGAATTAACCTCACTTATTCCTGCAATTCCACCTGTATAATTTCCACCAAAAAGTTCTCCTCTTGTTGTTACATTTTTTATGGTTCCTCTATTTCTTCCTACTAATAAGCCTACATGGGTATTAGTAGACCTTACATAGCCTTCTATGTTTATATTTTGTATGGTTCCATTGTTATAGCTAAATAGACCTTGCGAATTAGTAGTTACTTCCATATACAAATTACTTATGGTATGATAATTTCCTTCCAATGTTCCTAAAAATGGATGTGTCGCATCTCCTATCGTCAGCCATGGACTTTCTGCAGAACCTGCCAAATCGATTTCGTCCATTACTCTTATTATATTATTTTCTACTACTCGTCCTGCATTTACTTTTTCTCTTAGTATTTCCATATCTTCTTTATCCCAAATCTCCATATCTCCTATGATATCACTTATTTTTATGGTTTCTATATTATAGTTTCCTTCTGTATCCTTAACGATTATTGTATACTTGCCATTTTCTACTATTTCTTTTTCAATTACATATCCTAACTCTGTTTTTTCTGGTATGGTTTGACTTACTTTATTTAGTGTAACACTACTAAGGTCCCCTTCTGTTTCTACCTGTATCTGCAACGTTACTTTTAAGTAATCCTCACTTGGTACTATATTGGGTATTATTTTTATGGTGTCACTTTTACTTCCTTTTCCAATATTGGCTACTATTTTAGGTACACTTCTATCTATTTCAAATTGCCAATCATCTACTATTACGATATCTTCTATTACTATCATCCCTTGACTTGCTAATGTATCATCTAATGTTTTATTCTGTGTATATTGTTCTAATACAAAATCCCCTAATGCTAGTTCTAATCTTTCTTTTGCTGCTTGTTCACTATAGATAGCAGCTCCTTCTTTTGATTTTTTGAATATCCCATTGTCTCCCACCATTAAGCTAATTGCTACACCTGCTAAGATTAGCATGACAATCACAGTGATGATTAATGCTATTAATGTAATACCTTTTGGGTTTACTTGTGTTTTCATAGTTCCTCCCTATTTTAACTTTTCTTTGCTTTTGTTCTTTTTTTCATATTTTATCATTTGTTATGAAATTATTCAATATTTCGTTTTTAAAATATGTCAAGTCTTTCCATGCGTTTATTATTTGTATTTATCTAGATAAAGTGTCTCCCCATTATTAAACTTTCGGTCTAATATGAGGAGACATTTTATTATTTTTAGTCTACTTTTTCATTTTTACTTTCAACCACTGCTTCTTTTTGTTTCTTTGCTTTTGCTGTATAGGTAGCTGATAGGATTAACATTGCAAAGGTTCCAAATAAGAACACAAAGTAAGTAATAGCAGTTGGAGTTGTAGATTTTATTCCTTCTACATTGGCATATAATTTTTGGTTAGATAATAAAGCTTTTACGCTTTTTCCCTTGTAATATCCAGAAAGACTATGAACATTGTGTAGGTCATATTCTTTTCCTTCATACTTTACTTTAACCTCGTAAAAAGTAGTTCTAGAACCAGTTTTTTTGTTTACGACTGCTTTACTAGAAGTATTCGTAACAATGGCATTCACTTCTTCATAATGAATTTCTGTATGATGCATTAAAAACCAAAAAACAATCGTTAGCACGAAACAAACTCCAGTAATACTCCACATTATTATGGTTTTCTTTTTCATTCTTATTCCTCACTTTCTATTTCGTTGTACTGCTTTTTTATCTTATCATAAAAGAAAATAATTAACAATACTCACTTACTCTAATTACTTTGGTTGCTATCTTTTTTTGAAACATCTCATCATGTTCTACAAAAATAATGGTAGGTTGATATTTTAATATTACTTCTTCTATCTGAATTCTTGTTAGGATGTCAATATAATTTAGTGGTTCATCCCACACATATAAATGAGCTCTTTGGGATATGCTCTTAGCGATTAGTACTTTTTTCTTTTGCCCTTCACTCATTTGACTGATATCATTTTCAAAATCGATTGCCGAAAATCCCATTTTCGATAACATGGCTTTGAATATACTTTCTTCTACTTGGTTTTGTTTTGCAAAACTTTTAAGGGTTCCTTTCATCCCTTCTGTACTTTGTGACACATAGGATATTTTTAAATCATTTCCTACTTTTAGTTCTCCACTATAGGGTATTTCTTGTTTTTGGATTAATTTTAGGATACTGGACTTTCCTGCTCCATTCTTTCCTGTAATGGCTACTCGATCTCCCTTTTGTATGGTAAAAGAAATTGGAGAAAATATAGCTTTGTTATCGTATTGGATTTGTAGTTTGTCTGCTACTATCAATGGATTTTTTTGTGCTTCTATTGGAGTCATTTTTAGTTGTTCTGTTTTTTCTATGTTATTTAACAAACTAGCCTTTTGCTCCATTGACTTTTCTATTCTTTTTTCCATGACTTTAGATTTTTTCATCATTTTAGCCGATTGATGTCCTACATAGCCTCTATCAATACTAGAACCTGAATTATCTGTGTTATATTTTGATTTTTCTATTGCATTTGACCAATTGGCTGTATTTTTAGAAGCGATTTCTAATCGATTTATCTCTTTTTTTAATTTCTCATTTTGCATTGTTTCAAAATGTTCTTGCCTATCTTTATTTTCTTGCCATGAAGAAAAATTGCCTTTTTCAATGGTAATATCTGTACGATTAATCGAAATAATGTGGTCTACCACTTCGTCTAGTAAGATTCTATCATGAGATACTAAAATAAAGCCATTTTTGTGTTTTAAATATTCCATTACATTTTTTCTGGTTTCTAAATCAAGATGATTGGTCGGTTCATCAATTAATAAAAAGTTATTGCCTTTTAAGAATAGACTAACCAAAAGTATTTTAATTTGTTCTCCTCCACTTAAGCTACTAAATGCTCGATATAGAATATCAGCTTGTGTATGCAATAAATTTAATTCTTTTATTGTTTCCCAATCTTCTGCATGTGGGGCAATTTCATTTACAATTTCAATTGCCATTTTCTCTTTGTTTTTTACTTCAAATGGAAAGTAATCAAAGTCTACTACTTTTGAAATGGTTCCTTTGTATTCATAGCTACCTAATAACAATTTTAGAAATGTGGTTTTTCCTCTTCCATTTCGTCCAATTAAACCTAATTTCCATTGGGTATCAATCTGAAATGATACATCTTCAAATACGTTTTTTAGACTTCCTTCGTATCCAAAGGTTAAATTTTTTACATTGATTAATGACATATTTTCACCTTCTTTGCTAAATATTTAAAATTATATATAGACATAGAGATTCTTGTCGATACTATGACATGATTTTTATTGTTTGTTGAGTTTTTTTCTTCCTATTCTTTCATTTTCCTACTGTCTATATCCACGAAAAAACTAGCAAAAGAATAAATAAACAAGGTTCCACCAATCCAATATTCCGCTTATCTGCCATAAAATTTTTCCCTTCCCCAATAATGTGCTACTGTTAATAGTTCCCTTTGCTTCTCCTAAAAAGAGATTGCAAGCTTGAAATCTCTTACATTATAGCATAAATCTATTATAATTACTAGGAAGGTTTGCATTTTTTGTATACCTATGCTGTGGGTTAGTCAATCATATGTCACACTTTTTTGAAAAATATATACTTTGAGTAC
>CAOJXM010000081.1 GCA_948465625.1 uncultured Clostridium sp.
TTATAATTACTTTTCCATATCTAATTTTTGTAATATCAAAATCTGCTCCAATTCCAGCTCCCACCGCTAATATGACAGGTTGTAATTTATCATTATTATATATTTTATCAGCTCTTGATTTTTCTACATTTAACATTTTTCCCCACAATGGTAATATAGCTTGGAATTTTCTGTCTCTTCCTTGTTTTGCACTTCCTCCTGCAGAATCTCCCTCTACAATATATACTTCGCATAATTCAGGATTTTTTTCACTACAGTCAGCAAGTTTTCCTGGTAAGGTTGTGCTTTCTAATGCATTTTTTCTTCTTACTAATTCTCTTGCTTTTCTTGCAGCTTCTCTTGCTCTAGAAGCACTAATACATTTTTCTAATATCGCTTTTGCTATATTAGGATTTTCCTCTAAAAAGCTTGATAATGCTTCATTCACCATTCCTTGAACAACTCCAGTTACTTCGCTATTTCCTAATTTTGTTTTTGTTTGTCCTTCAAATTGTGGTTCTTTTACCTTTACCGATATTACAGCTGTGATTCCCTCTCTAATATCTTCTCCTTGTAAATTGGCATCTTTTTCTTTTAAAATATTATGTGCTCTAGCATAGTCATTAAATACCTTAGTTAATGCTCTTTTAAATCCTTCTAGATGAGTACCTCCTTCTACGGTATTAATGTTATTCACAAATGTGTATATGTTTTCAGAATAAGCTGTTGTGTATTGAATTGAAACTTCTACAGGAACTTCGCCTTGTTTTTCTATGTAAATTGGTGTTTGGTGTAATTTTTCTTTATTTTTATTTAAATATTCAACAAATGAAATTAACCCACCTTCAAAACAAAAATCTCCTTTTTTTGGTGTTTCCTCTCTTTGGTCTTCTATTGTAATTCGCAATCCTTTTGTTAGAAAAGCCATCTCTCGAAATCTATTTTCTAAAATATCAAAATCATAATCTAATGTTTCAAAAATAGTATCGTCAGCTAAGAATCTTACTTTTGTTCCTGTTTTATCAGAATCTCCAATTCTTTTTAATCCTTCTACTGTTTTTCCTTTTTCGAATTTCATTTGGAAGATTCCACCATCTCTTTGAATGGTAACTTCTGTCCAGTTTGATAAAGCATTTACTACGGAAGAACCAACTCCATGCAATCCACCAGATACTTTATACCCACTATCTCCTCCAAATTTTCCTCCTGCATGTAATACTGTATAAACGGTTTCTGCTGCTGAAATCTTAGTTTTTGGATGGATGGCTACTGGTATTCCTCTTCCATCGTCTTCAACACTTATAATATTTCCTGGTTCTATTATAATGTGGATATTTTTACAATATCCAGCTAATGCTTCATCAACAGAGTTATCCACAATTTCATATGCCATATGATGAAGCCCTCTAATCGATGTACTTCCAATATACATACCTGGTCTTTTTCTAACTGCTTCTAGACCTTCTAATACTTGTATTTGGTCTGCTCCATATTCGTGCTCATATTTTTCCATTTTTATATCCTCCTTAATCGCTGCTATCTACTATCTTATCTTAATCATTTATTTTTTTCAAGTATTCTTTTAAATATTATTTCTTTTTAGCAAAGTCGTTGATGATATATTCGATAAATATCCTTTTATTTGTTCTTTTTCTTTGGTAATAATGATTGATTTTTCAAGTTCCATTGTTGGCGCCATGATATTTTCTTTTATTTTTTCTAACAATTGTGAAGAAGTTTTGTTTTCTTGCATTTCTTTATAATCAAAAATACCGATAATATCTTCTTTTTTTATAATCAGATTATTTCCAATGTGTAAAAACATTCTTTTCTCCCCTTTTCTATCTTTTTTCCTCAATGGTTCCTTCTTTTACTAAAAAAATCTTTTTCTTTTGTTTGCTCATTTCAAATTGCTCGGTACAGGTAATCAAAACCTGCATTTTTTGTATGCTTTCGATAAAATTGTTTCTGCGTTTTTGGTCAAGTTCTGACATGAAATCATCTAGTAATAAGATTGGTTCTTCTCCAATCTCATCTCGAATGACTTCTAGTTCTGCTAATTTTAGGGATAAAATCACAGTTCTGTTTTGTCCCTGTGAGCCATAAAGATTTACTTGTTTTCCATTTATATATACTAAAAAGTCATCTCTATGTATCCCTTTTGTAGTATAACCTTTTTGAATATCAGTATGCAAGTTTTTTTCTAATTCTTTTAAAAATTCTTCTTTGTTCTTGCAATCACTAATGTATTTTATTTTTATTTCTTCTTTTTCTTCTGTTATTGTTTTATGGATTTTTTCTATTTTGCTTTTTATTTTTTCTATAAATTCACTTCTATAGTTATACACATTTTGGGAATATTCTGCAAGTTTTTCATCCCAAATTTCTAGCAAATGTGGATTACTTTGTCCACATTTGATTTGTCTTATATAATTATTTCGTTCTTCTAGTGTTTTATTATATAAATTTAACATGTGCATATATTTTGGTTTTAATTGACTAATCATAATGTTTAAAAATCTTCTTCGATTGGCTGGTCCACTCTTTAGAATTTCAATATCATCTGGACTAAACATAACGATATTTATTTTTCCTAATAGTTCACTTACTTTTTGTTGTTTTATCCCATTTATATATACATTCTTCTTTTCTTTTAATTCGATCTTTATTTTTCCTTCTCTATCTATTTTTTGATAACAAAGTTCAACATAAGCCTTGTCTTTTTCTAGATTGATTAATTCTTTTTCTTTTTTTGCTCGAAAAGATTTTCCAACAGCACACAAAAATATGGCCTCTAATATATTGGTTTTTCCTTGTGCATTATCTCCATAAAATAAGTTAATTCCATTTTCTAATTTAATTTCTTGTTTTTCATAATTTCTAAAGTTTCCTAATTCTAGTTTTTGTATGTACATTTATCTCTCCAATTAATCTTTTAATCTGATTGGTAATATCATGTAAGAGTACTCATCATTATCAATTGCTCTAATTACACTTGGTGATATGTTGGAGCCAAAATCGATAAAGATTTCTTCGTCTTCAATTACTTTTAAAGCATCTAAAAAATATTTTGGATTAAATCCAGCTTCTAGATTTTTTCCTTCTGTTGTAACATATAGCTCTTCTTTTGCATCACCTGTTTGATTGGTACATGAAATTGTTACTTTTCCAATATCAATCGAAATTTTTACTGGATATTTTTTTTCTTTTTCAATTGATGATGCTGATATTAAGCTGATTCTCTCAAAACAATTTTGCAAACTACTTTTGTTTGCTCTTACTCTGGTTTCCCAAACTTTTGGTACTACACTTGCATAATTTAAAAATTCACCATCTAATAAACGCGTTACTATTTTACAATTTTCCATTTCAAATAATGCTTGATTTTTGGATACTCCTATTGTAATGGTTTCAAAGGAATCTAAAATAATTTTGTTTACTTCGTTTAGTGTTTTTCCTGGTATAACTGCACTAAAATTATTTGCAGTATGATTTAATTTTGTACTATTCCAAGCTAATCTAAATCCATCAACTGCAACAACATTTAATTTGTTATTTGCAATTTCAAATAAACACCCTGTAAAGATTGGTCTATTTTCTTCTATACTAACAGCAAATATTGTTTTTCTTATCATATTTTTTAATGTGTTTTGTTCTATTGTAATAGCATTTTCAATATTGATTTTTGGTAATTCAGGAAATTCTTCTGGATTCATGGTTGCTAATTTATATAGAGAACCTTCACACTCAATTACTAATAAGTTTTGTTCGTTTAATGTAATATTAATCTCTGTATCTGGTAATTTTCTAATGATTTCACTAAACATGGTTGCATTTACTACGGTATTTCCTTGTTCTTCTACTTGTGCCTCCATAATATATTCAATTCCTAATTCTAAATCATAGGAAGTAAATTTTATTTCATTTTCATTTGTTTGAATTAAGATACCTTCTAATATAGGCATTGTTGTTTTATTAGCGACAGCTTTAATTACGGAATTAAGAGCTTTTAGGATTTTATCCTTTTCACAAATAATTTTCATGGCTTTTTCTCCTTTATTATATTAATATTTTTAGTAGTAGTAGTAATAGGTAGTGTGGATATCTAGAACAAGTATATCAAACAATTGAGGCCGTAAGGAAAATTGTGTGGACAATCTTGTTAATAACTTCCCAAAGTATTCACATCAGACAAGATAAATTGTGAATTGTGGAGTTTTCAACATGTTATAGACACAATATAAACATAGCGGTGTGGATATCTAATGTATTAGTTCCGTAAGAAGAATTCGAGTTTTGTTTTGCAAACGAATATTTTTACAAACATAAATTTTTAATAAGTTTAAATTTGGTTTTGTTTTTCATTAGTTGGTGTTTAAGATTAAGTTTTTCACACTATCCACAATTAATTTGGTATTTCCATTTTCCTTTAATTCTTCTTCTATTTTTCGACAGGCATGCATAACGGTTGTATGATCTCTTTTTCCAAAGCTATCCCCTATTTTCTTTAGTTGCATTTGTGCAATATCACGGCAAAGAAACATTGCAATTTTGTCTTGGGTATGCTAAGTCATTTGAACGTTTAGAACTTTTTAAATCTTTTGGATCAATGTTAAAGTATTTTGCAACAACTTCTTGAATATATTCAGCAGAAACGACTCTTTCTTTTTGAGAGACAATGTCATTAATTGCTTTTTCTGCCATTTCCATGGATAATGGACTATGGGTTAAAGAAGATTTTGCAATCATTTTGTTTAACACACCTTCTAATTCTCTAATGTTGCTATCTATTTTGGTAGCAATATTGGATAAAATATCGTCTTCTATTAAAATATTATCAATTTGTGCTTTTTTTCTTAAAATTGCTAAACGTGTTTCATAATCAGGATTTGAAATATCTGCGATTAACCCCCATTCAAATCTAGATTTTAAACGGTCTTCTAATAATTTTATTTCTTTTGGTGGTCGATCACTTGATAAAATAATTTGTTTTCCACTTTCATGCAAACTGTTAAAGGTGTGGAAAAATTCTTCTTGAATTCTTTCTTTTCCCGCAATGAATTGAATATCATCAATTAATAGTACGTCTACGTTTCTATAAATATTTCGGAATTGCTCATTGGTGTTGTCTTTGATGGCATTAATTAATTGATTTGTAAATTTTTCTGATGTTACATATAAAACTCGAGATGATTTGTTGTTTCGGATGATCCCATTTCCAATGGCATGCATTAAGTGAGTTTTTCCCAATCCAACTCCCCCATAAATAAAAAGTGGATTGTAAGAAGTTGCGGGAGCTTCTGCAACAGCAAGGGCTGCAGCATGAGCAAATCGATTGTTATTCCCCACTACGAATGTTTCGAATGTATATTTTGGGTTTAAGTAAGAGTTTTCATAACCAGAAATAGAGTTAAGTCGTTTTTCATTTAGTTCTTGACTGTTCTCTTCATTTAGTACGACACTTATATCACAATTGGTAT
>CAOJXM010000082.1 GCA_948465625.1 uncultured Clostridium sp.
ATATATTACGAGAATAACATATTAATTTGTTTCACATCATTGACATACTTACAGAAAAAAAGTAAAAAAATTAACATAGGTGTTGAAATAATTGAAAAACTGTGTTAATATATTATAAGCAATTGATTCTAAAAGAAAGAGGTGAATTACTTAAATGAAAACAGGATTACATCCAGAATATAATGAAACAACTATAACATGTGCATGTGGAAACGTATTAAAAACAAGTTCAACCAAAAAAGATATAAAAGTAGATGTTTGCTCAAAATGTCATCCATTTTGGACAGGTAACTTAAAACAAAACACAACAGGTGGTAGAGCAGATAAATTCAAGAAAAAATACGGAATTCAATAAAAAGGTGAGAGGTGTCAAAAGAAAAACATCTCTTTTTTTTATTTTCTGATTTACAATCTCTTTAAAGTATAATATAATCTAGTGGGAGGAAAGAAAATGTATATAAATGATATTCATATCTTATACTATGTAGGAGCAGCATTTTTAGGTGGAATCATAGGGTATTTGGTTTGTTGGTGTAATGAAAGATTACCAGAATACAAAAAAGTATTTTCAAAAGAAATTCTGCAAAAGGAAAAAAGGCCAGAAGCCAATTTTGCGATTATGATTGTAAATGCACTCATGTATGTGGCACTGTTGTACTTTTGTGGGCTTAAAAGTAATTGGATAGGAAACTTACCACTCATCAAATATGCAGTATTAACCCCGATGTTGTTATCTGCCTTAGTAATTGACTATAGATTGCAAATTATACCCAATCGATTAAATTTGACGATGTTTGAAATTGGCTTAATTTTCACATTTCTTTATGGAATCATCAATATTAATATGGGAATGAATATGCTATTAGGAGGAATCGCAGGAGCAGGAATTTTCTTGGTCATTACCTTATTAGGTGGCTTAATTGCAGGAAAAGAAGCCATGGGCTTTGGGGACGTAAAACTAATGGGAGCATTGGGATTATACTTTGGATTGTCCAATATCATTGCCATATCCGTATTGTCTTTCTTAATTGGTGCAATTGCAAGTATTGTATTAATTGCAACCAAAATTAAAAAAACAGATGAGTACATACCATTTGGACCATTTATTGTTATTTCAACATTTATTGTAATCTTTGTACCATTTGGATTATTAGTGAACATTTTACTAAAAATATTTACCTTAGGAATGTATAAATAAGATAAAGGGGAGTAAAATATGAATGTAAGATTAAAATGGTTAAGGGACAATTTGCAAAGACGAGACATGGAAGGAATGATTGTAACCAATCCAATTAATATACGATATTTAACAGGAATCGAAGCAGAAGGAATTTTGCTAATCACAAGGAAAGAAAATGTCTATCTTACTGACGGAAGATACATAGAGACAGTAAATAGCATTTTAACAATTGATGATGAAATTATTGTAACAGACATAAGAGATGTTTCGATTTATGATTATGAGAATTTTTTTACATTTTGTGAAAATATAGGATTTGAAGAAAATCATATTACTTATGCACAATATCAAGATTATAAGCAAAAATATAAAATCAACAATTTTGTAGAAACAGAAAATATGATTCAAAAGCAAAGAATGATAAAAGATGAATCTGAAATTGAATGTATTAAAAAGGCTTGTGAAATAACAGACGAATGTTTTTTACATCTATTGGAATTTATCAAAAAAGGAATGAGTGAAAAGCAAATAGCTTTTGAAATTGAAAAATATTTTTTAGAAAATGGTGCAGATGGTCTTGCATTTGAAACCATTGTGGCATCTGGACCCAATTCATCAAAGCCACATGCTATTCCAACAGAGCGACAGATTCAATCAGGAGATGTGGTATTAATTGACTTTGGATGCAAATACAAGGGTTATTGTTCTGATATGACAAGAACGATTTTTATTGATTGTGTACAAGACTATATGAAACCAGTTTATGATTTAGTGTTAAAAAATCAGTTATTAACAGCAAGAGAAATCCATGATGGAGCCAATATGAGGCAATTATCTAAAATGGTAGAAAATGACTTTCGATTAAATAATTTTGACTTAATTCATTCATTAGGACATAATTTAGGGCTAGAAATTCACGAAGCGCCATACTTTTCTACCAAAAATATGGATACCCTTTTAAAAGAAAAAATGACCTTAACAAATGAACCAGGAATTTACATACCAGGCAGGTTTGGAGTAAGGATAGAAGATACTGTATTAATAACAAAATCTGGATGTATTAATTTAACAAAATCAGAGAAAAATTATATAGTGATATAAAAAAACTTGATTTTTCGGTAATTTTAGTATAAAATATGTAAGATAGTATAAAATATATGAGGAGGAATTAATTATGGCAGAAGTATATATGGCAGGAGATTTTAGAAATGGAACAACCTTTGAAATGGAGAATAATGTATATAAGGTAGTAGAGTTCCAACACGTAAAACCAGGAAAAGGAGCAGCATTTGTTAGAACCAAATTAAAAAATGTAATTACAGGTGCAGTGTTAGAAAAAACATTTAATCCATCAGAAAAATATCCAGGAGCAGAAATCGAAAAAAGAGATATGCAATATCTTTATAGTGATGGAGATTTATATTATTTTATGGATAATGATACATATGAGCAAATCCCTTTAAACAAAGAACAATTAGGAGATAGCTTAAAATATATAAAAGAAAATATGTCAGTAAAAATTTTGTCTTTTAAAGGAAATGTATTTGCTGTAGAACCACCAATGTTTGTGGAATTAGAAGTTACATATACAGAGCCAGGATTTAGTGGAAATACAACAACGACTTCTGGTAAGCCTGCAACTTTAGAAAATGGATTTGAAATCAGTGTTCCATTGTTTATCAATATAGGAGATGTTATAAAAATCGATACTAGAACAGGCGAATATATGGAAAGAGTATAATAGAAAGGAAGGCACAATATGTCAGTGTTACAAGATAAATTTAATGCAATTGTAAGAAAAATTGAAGATCGAATTGAAGATGAGGAATTATTATCTTTTGTGAAACAGCAAATAGCAGATATTTCAATCTTATTTATTGATCAATTAGATAAGGTGGTTGATTTAAGCCAAAGAAGATTGGATGAGTTAATTGACCATGAAAAAGACCTTACGAAAAAGGTTGCACAACTAGAACAGACAATGAAAACAATGGAAAAGGAATTTTATGTGGATGAGAACTTTGACTTTGAAATTGTTTGTCCTTATTGTAATTATGAATTTGTGTCAGATTTTAGCCAAAACTTAAAAGAACAAGTAGAATGTCCAGAATGTCATAATATCATTGAATTAGATTGGAACAACCATGAAGAACATGATTGCTCAGGACATTGCTCTTGCTGTGAGAGTGAATGTGGACAAGAAGAGGAAGAAGACGAAGAACCAGAGCAAGAAACTAGCAAAGAACTAAAAATAGAAATAGCAAACTATGATGAAGAATCACAACTAGAAGAGGAAACAGACATGGAAGAAGTAGAAGATGACGATGAAGACGATATGTAGAGTAAATTAAGTTTTAAATAAAGATAATGGGTCTATTGCAGTCCCATTCTTTTTTATGCCCAAATGTAAATGAGGACCAGTTGTTACACCATTGGTGGGATTTCCATTTTTATCTTGGTAAGGATTATTGGGGATGCCATATACATTTTTTGGACCAACAAATCCGTATAATTTCTCCTTTTTCTACCCAATCACCAGTTGCGACAAGAATGGACGGGTCAACATGGCAGTAAGAAATGGTGTAATCTTTTTGAGCAGAAAGTAGGGTAATCATATAGCCATTGGCACCTTTAAAGCCTACAAAACCAATGCTTCCAGAGCAAATGGCTACAAGAGTTGCGTGAGCAGGTGCTCCAATATCAATTCCTAGATGATAGGAAGAAGCACCGTGCAGTGGGCGAATTTCTTTTACCAAAAGGGGAAGTGATTTTGGTATAACCAGGAACAGGCCATATAGCATCAGAAGAAATAGAAAACGGTGGAATTGGCTCATGAGTAAGCGTATTCTCATTTGGAAAATGTTCTGGATAAACTTCATAAAAGGGAAGAAAAAAGCAACAAATTAAGATAATAATTACAAAAAGGGTAATAAAAAAACTACTATTCATATAGTACCTCCTAAATAAAATAGTAGCTCAATTTAAAAATTATTTTTTAAAAGCAAAAAATTTACTAATGAAGAAATTTAAAATAATAACCAATATCGTAATTGTTAGCTTACTAATTAATTCTTGTATATGTAAGATATTAAAAAGCAAGAAAAAGCCAACTAATTCCACTACCATGGTAAAACTTCTGCCAATGATAAATTTAACAAACTCGTGGAAATTTTCTTTTAGTGTAGAGGCATTAGAGTTAAACACCATTTTTCGATTGGTAAAGTAAGCAAATAAAATAGCTACGATAATAGCAATAACATTTGCTAAATTTTCTTCTAAATGAATAAACTTGGTCAATAGGTAAAATACACCAACATTTACAAGTGTAGTTAACACTCCAAAAATTCCATAAAAGATAACTTCTTTGGTACAAAATTTTTTAAATAATCCTTTTAATTTCTCCATAAATAACTCCCTTATTATAAATTGATTATACGGTAAATAAAAAATAAAGTCAATATGACTTGCTATTTTTTTTATCCTATAATAAAATAGGATGAGAAAAGGCGAAGAAGATGCGTCCCAAATGGTCCAAATGGGACCAAAAAGAACCGTCCCTAATGGGGACAGAGGAGGAAAAAGAGATGAATTTACCAAATAAACTTACGGTTTTTAGAATTTTGTTGGTACCAATTATGGTGGTGATACCATTTTTTTCGATACAAGGAGAATGGCTTAATATCCCCATTACAATGTGGTTGATTAATTTTATTTTTATTGTTGCTTCTATTACAGATAAGTTGGATGGTAGTATTGCAAGGGCACGTAATCAGATTACTACGTTTGGAAAGTTTTTGGACCCAATTGCAGATAAGATTTTGGTGCTAGCAGCCATGTTGTTGCTAGTAGAGATGAATAAGTTGCCAGCATGGATTCCGATTGTTGTACTATTTCGAGAGTTTGTGGTGTCGGGTTATCGTTTAGTTGAGGTAGAAAAAGGAGGCAAGGTGATTGCAGCTTCTTTTTGGGGAAAATTAAAAACAGTAACGCAAATGATTGCGATTATATTAGCTTTTTTGGATACCAGTTATTATGGTGCCGTTTTAAAAGGAGAACTAACAGGATTTGCTTTTTGGATTAACTTAAGCGTAACCGTAATGATGACGATTTCGGTTATTGCTACTATCTTTTCAGGTTGGGATTATGTTAAAAATGGAAAAGATTTGTTGAAGTCGTAATCTATATTTATA
>CAOJXM010000083.1 GCA_948465625.1 uncultured Clostridium sp.
GCTAGTGCAAGCTTTGATATGTTTAAAAATTTTGCACAAAGAGGTGACAAATTTAAAGAATTAGTCAATCAATTGTAACAAATAACAAAAATATTTCATATGATATACAAAATAAAGGAGGTATAGAAATATGCACAATCATGTATCATATGAAGAATATATGAGAACTGTACTAGGATATCAACCAAGTTATCTATCAGATTTATATAGGCAAGAAGATGATTATTATGCATTGCAAAGTAGAAACGATTTTAATTATACACCAATGCAACAAAATCTAGAAGCGTTTTATCCAGAGTGTTACAGTAAAATTTATCCAATGGTATGCAAGGCTTGTAGTCAATTTAGTGGACAGTTAACAATAGAACAGCTAGAAAAAATGACAGATGATATTTATGACAGTATATACATAGTAGAAGTAAGAAAAGAAGACAAGAGTAACAAAACAGCAGAAAATAGAGAGGTAAGAAGAAGAGATAACAGCTTAAGAGATTTAATAAAAATATTAATTTTACGAGAATTATTAGGAGGAGGTAGACCCATTTTTCCAGGACCAGGTCCACGTCCGCCAAGACCAAGACCACCATTTCCAGGACCAGGTCCACGCCCACCTATGCCAAGATAAGAAAAAATATAAAAAATTAAAAAGAATACTTGCAAAGTATTCTTTTTTGGTATAGAATGTTAACTGGTTAGGAAAACCAAATATATAGATACAAAATAGTATCGGAAGTGGAGGAAAATTAAATGTCAATTAAAGTAGGTATCAATGGATTTGGAAGAATAGGAAATTTAACATTTCAAGCAGCATTAGAAAAAGGAGATGTAGAGGTAGTAGCAATCAATGACCCTTTTATTACAGCAGATTACATGGCTTACATGGTAAAATATGATTCAGTACACGGAAGATTTAATGGAGAAGTAAAAGAAGAAAATGGTAAACTAATAGTAAATGGAAAAGAAATAAAAGTATATAATGAAATGGAACCTAAAAACATACCTTGGGGAGCAGATGGAGTAGATTATGTATTAGAATGTTCAGGTGTATTCACCACATTAGAAAAGGCACAAGCACACATCGATGCTGGGGCAAAAAAAGTAATTATCAGTGCACCTTCAAAAGATGCACCAATGTTCGTAATGGGAGTAAACAATACAGAATATGACCCAAATATGAACATCATTTCAAATGCTTCTTGTACCACAAACTGTTTAGCACCTTTAGCAAAAGTTATTAATGATAACTTTGGAATTAAAGATGGATTAATGACAACCGTACATGCAACAACAGCAACACAAAAAACAGTAGATGGAGCATCTAAAAAAGATTGGAGGGGTGGACGTGCAGCAGCTGCTAACATTATACCATCTTCAACAGGTGCAGCAAAAGCAGTAGGAAAAGTAATTCCAACTTTAAATGGAAAATTAACAGGTATGGCATTTAGAGTACCAACAGTAGACGTTTCAGTAGTAGATTTAACTTGTAACTTAGAAAAACCAGCTACTTATGAAGAAATTTGTGCTACCATCAAAAAAGCATCAGAAAATGAATTAAAAGGAATTATGGAATATGTAGACGAACCAGTTGTTTCTACAGATTTTGTAAGTGATGCACATACATCAATTTTTGATGCAACAGCAGGAATTCAATTAACAGATACATTTGTTAAATTAGTAGCATGGTATGACAACGAATGGGGATATTCAAATAAATTAGTGGATTTAGCAAGATATATCGCTACTAGAGGTTAAGATTTAAGTGAAAATAGAGGTATATATATTGCTTTAAAGATATATACCTTTTATACTTTTTTGCAAAAATGTATATATTTGGTAGAAAGAGTTATAATAATAAAAAACAGGAGGTTTTATCATGAACAAAAAAACAGTTAAAGATATTGAGGTAAAAGGAAAAAAGGTATTAGTTCGATGTGATTTTAATGTTCCACAAGATGAAAATAAGAATATTACCGATAATAGAAGAATTGTATCAGCAATTCCAACCATTGAGTATTTATTAAATGAGGGAGCAAAAGTAATTTTATGTTCACATTTAGGAAGACCAAAGGGAGAAGTAAAAAAAGAATTTTCTTTAGCACCAGTTGCAAAGGAATTATCTCGACTATTAAACAAAGAAGTAAAATTGGCAGATGATATTATTGGAGAAAGTGCAAAAACATTAGTAGCCAATTTACAAGAAGGAGAGGCAATCTTATTAGAAAATATAAGATTTGATGCAAGAGAAGAAAAAAATGACCCAGAATTTGCAAAAGAATTAGCTTCAATGGCAGATATATTTGTAAATGATGCTTTTGGAACAGCTCATAGAGCACATGCGTCAACCGCAGGAGTAGCAGACTATTTACCAGCAGTATCTGGATTTTTAATCGAAAAAGAAATTAACTTTATGGGGCGTGCTCTAGAAAATCCACAAAGACCATTTGTAGCCATATTAGGTGGTAAAAAAGTATCTGACAAAATAGGTGTAATTGATGCGTTATTAGAAAAAGTAGATGTGTTAATGATTGGTGGAGGAATGGCATATACTTTCTTTAAAGCACAAGGATATAATGTAGGAAATTCCATTTGTGAACTAGATAAATTAGACTTAGCAACTAGCTTAATGAAAAAGGCACAAGAAAAGAATGTAAAACTGATGTTACCAGTCGATACCAAATTAGGAAAAGAATTTGATAAAAATACAGAAACCAAAATTGTAAAATGTACAGAAATTCCAGATGATTGGGAAGGTTTTGACATCGGACCAGAAACCATTAAAATCTATGAAGAAGAACTAGAAAAAGCAAAAACAGTAGTATGGAATGGACCAGTTGGATTATTTGAATTTGATGCTTTTGCCATTGGAACCAATGCATTAGCTAAAAAACTAGCTACCATTGACGCAACTACCATTGTAGGAGGAGGAGATTGTGCAGCAGCAGTAGAAAAAGCAGGAGTGGCAGAGAAATTAACCCATGTATCAACTGGTGGAGGAGCATCACTAGAATTTTTAGAAGGAAAAAAATTGCCAGGAATAGAATGTTTGCAGGATAAATAAGATAGTAGAATGGAGGAGTAAATATGCGAAAAAAGGTAATTGCAGGAAATTGGAAAATGAACAAAAATAGACAAGAAGCACAAGAATTTATGAAGGAGTTTATACCATTGGTAGCAGATACTCAAAATGAAGTTGTTATTTGTGCACCATATTTGGATTTAAGCAATTTAGTAGAAATGACAAAAGGAACCAATGTAAAAATTGGAGCACAAAATATGCACTGGGAAGAAAATGGAGCCTATACAGGAGAAGTTTCTGCTAGTATGCTAAAAGAAATTGGTGTGGAGTATGTTATTATTGGTCACTCAGAAAGAAGACAATACTTTAATGAAACAGATGAGACAGTAAACCAAAAAATAAAGTCAGCATTTGCACATGGATTAAAGCCAATTGTATGTGTAGGAGAAACGTTAGAACAAAGAGAACAAGGAATTACCAAACAAGTAATAACCAATCAAACTAAGTTAGCACTAGAGGGATTAACAACAGAGCAAGTAGAAAATACTATCATTGCCTATGAACCAATTTGGGCAATTGGAACAGGAAAAACAGCAACTTCAGAAGATGCGAATAACAGTATTCAAGAAATTCGACAAGAAATTGCACAAATCTATGGACAAAACACGGCAGAAAGGGTTATAATTCAATATGGTGGAAGTGTAAAATCTGCAAATGCAAAAGAACTATTTACCACATCTGATATTGATGGTGGTTTAGTAGGCGGAGCAAGTTTAAAAGCAGAGGAATTTAGCAAAATTGTAAAATATGAAGGCTAAAACAAACCACATTACCAAAGATAGGAAGTAACAGAAGACGTAAAAAAACAAAGAATCAAACAAATAAAGGATGGTAATTAAAATGGATAAAAAACTTACGATGCTAATGATATTAGACGGATTTGGAGAAAACAACAACGAAAAAGGAAATGCTGTAAAATTGGCCAATACCCCTAATATAGATAAACTAATGAAAACATGCCCTACTACTGATATTTATACCAGTGGCTTAAATGTAGGCTTACCAGATGGGCAAATGGGAAATTCCGAAGTAGGTCATACCAATATTGGTGCAGGTAGAATTGTGTATCAAGAATTAACAAGAATAACCAAATCAATTGAAGAGGGAGATTTCTTTAGTGTAGCAGAATTTAATGAAGCAATTGAAAATTGCAAAAACAATCATTCCGATTTACACATTATGGGTCTATTATCAGATGGTGGAGTGCATAGTCATATTCGTCATTTGTATGCTTTACTAGAAATGGCAAAAAGAAAAGGAATTGACCATGTATACGTACACTGCTTTTTAGACGGAAGAGATACACCACCAGCTTCAGCAGAAACCTATATTACACAATTAGAAGAAAAAATGAACGAAAAAGAAATTGGTAAAATAGCAAGTATTATAGGTAGATTTTATGAAATGGACAGAGATAAAAGATGTGAAAGAGTACAAAAGGCATATGATGCTTTAGTAAAAGGAGAAGGAAATAAAGCTCTTACCGCCATTTCAGCGATTGAAAGCTCATATCAAAAAGAAGTTTTTGATGAATTTGTAGAGCCAACTTTAATTTGCAATGGAGATACCCCAATTGCAACCATAAAAGAAAAAGATTCTGTTATTTTCTTTAACTTTAGACCAGATCGAGCAAGAGAAATAACAAGAGCATTAGTCGATGACAAATTTGATGGATTTGAGAATAAAAAATTAGATTTATACTTTGTATGTATGACACAATATGATGAGACAATGCCAAATGTGAAGATTGCATTTAAACCAACAACATTAAAAAATACATTTGGAGAATATATAAGCAAGAAAGGATTCACACAATTAAGAATTGCAGAAACAGAAAAGTATGCACATGTTACCTTCTTCTTTAATGGTGGAGCGGAACAACAATATCCAGGAGAAGATAGAATCTTAGTACCATCTCCTAAAGTAGAAACGTATGACTTAAAACCAGAAATGAGTGCATATGAAGTAACAGATAAAGTAATAGAAGCAATTAAGAGTGAAAAGTACAATTGTATTATCTTGAATTATGCAAATCCAGATATGGTAGGACATACAGGAAGTCTAGAAGCAGCAGTAAAAGCCATTGAAACCATCGATACATGTGTTGGAAAAGTTGTAGAAGCAGTGGAAGAAAAAAGTGGTGTGTTATTAATAACAGCGGACCACGGAAATGCAGAACAAATGATAGATTACAAATCTGGAGAACCACATACAGCTCATACAACCAATCCAGTACCATTGATAAT
>CAOJXM010000084.1 GCA_948465625.1 uncultured Clostridium sp.
CCCATTCAATTTTAGAGAGCAATTCTCTTTTAATCTTGTTTTTCTTCTTTACAATGCTAATCATACCACACCATCCTTCCTTTTTCAAGATAAAGGCGACAAAAAAATCAACCTTTACAGTTGATTTTTCAATACTTTCGTCTGGTGCGACATTTTACTTAGGTGGAGCTACTGGGCAGAATCGAACTGCCGACCTACAGGTTACGAATCTGTTGCTCTACCAACTGAGCTACAGTAGCATAACTCCTATTATTATATCGTCTATTTTAAAAAAATTCAATAGAAATGAAAAGAAAAGTTACTGTTTTTTTACAGCAACTTCTCTTTCTATCTACAAATCCTCAACAATTGCCCTGGATAAATCAAATTTGGATTTACAATGCGATTTACCCTCACAATGCTTTGCACACTCACTCCATACCTTCTTGCAATTCGATACAAATTATCTCCCCTTTTTACTCGATAAACAATATGTTTGCACTCATTCATCTCTTGATTATTTTGTCCCCTTGTTATCACAATTCTTTGCCCTGGATAAATCAAATTAGGGTTTGCAATACGATTGATTGTTACCAAACTTTGCACACTCACTCCATATCTTCTTGCAATTTTGGTTAAATTATCTCCCCTTCTTACTGTATATACAATTTCTTTTTGTGTATCCTCCTGCTGATTCCCTTCTTTTATTACTAATCTCTGTCCAACATAGATTAAATTCGGATTTGGAATATGATTATTTGCCACAATACTTTCTACACTTACTCCAAATTTCTTTGCAATCTCGCTCAATGTATCTCCTCTTTTTACAATATAAACAATTTCTTGATTTGGCGGTGGATTTGGATTTTCTGGTTCTGGAATTATCTCTGTTGAACTCAAAAAAATCTCCTTGGTATACTTATCTCGATCCACATATCCATTAATTCCATCCACTTCCCCTACATCTGTATATTGAAATCCAATCCAACTTCCCCAATTCACATTACTAGAAGGAACACTCACTCCATATTGTGCAATCCATAAAGGATATTGTTGTGCCAATTCCACACTAAATTTTGTCCTTGCATTATAGGCATCACTATAAATCACCATTTCCTTCTTTGTTAACTCTTGCACTCTTTGCAAAAACGCAAACGATATTTCATTTACTGCTTCCTTACTCAATTCTCCCAAACTTTCAAAATCCATCGCTAATCTGCAATCTGGTTGCGTTCCTTTTATAACAGAATGAAAAAATTCCGCCTCCGCTATTGCCTGTTGTGTATTCTTTGCACGTACATAATGATAAAATCCAACTTTTAATCCATTTTCTTTTGCCTTATTATAATTATTTCTAAATTGTGGATCCACCAGATAAGTTCCTTCACTCGATTTGATATATACAATCTCAATTCCTGCTTTTTTAACTCTTGCAAAATCAATATTTCCCTGATAAGTACTTACATCAATTCCTTCATATACTGGCTGACTTGCTGGTTCTAATGCATACACGCAAGTTTGCCTCATACTCACAAACAAAACTATCATAAGGCAAGTTATCAGTATTTTCGATATTCTCTTCAAAACATCACCCCCCCTAAATTATTTTATTCTATTATATTTTACAAAATAAAAATTGTGAATTTTCTCTTATTCCTCTATTCTTTCAATCCATTTTATGATATAATAACATATATAAAGCCAATCAAGGCATATATAGAAAGGATTTATGTTATGAAAACAATGTTCAAGTTACGGGAGCAAAACAACCTACCAATTGTGCTTGCATCTCTTGATTCAAAGGGTGGAATTTTAGAAAGTATCAAAAGAGATGATAACAATTTCCTAGTCATCACGGCTGACTTTGTAGATTCAGAAAAAATTAAGCATTTAAGCAAAATTGTTGAACTGTTAAATCAGAAGCCATAAATCTTTACTTCCCCGCCACAAAGGAGTGTGACGGGGAATGTTTTTTTCTTTTTTTCATATACTACATAATAAAGGAGATTAAAAATATGTTAAATACTTATATTGATTCAATTAAAAATCAAATCATCCATTCCACTTGTGAATTAATTAAAATTCCTAGTGTACAATCAAATCCTACTAGCCCCACTGAACCTTTTGGTAAAAATTGTGCCAATGCGTTAGAATACACTTTAGAACTAGGAAAATCACTTGGTTTTCGTGCCAAAAATCTAGATGGCTATTGTGGTTACCTTGAATTTGGAGAAGGTTCTGAATTAGTTGGTATCATTGGTCACTTAGATGTTGTTCCTGCTGGAGAAAATTGGACTTTTCCTGCTTTTGACGCAAGCCTTCATAACGAAAAAATCTATGGTAGAGGTGCTATTGATGATAAGGGTCCTGTTATTGCTAGTTTATATGCTATGAAAGCAGTAATGGAAAATTGTAATGTAAAAAAAAGAGTTCGTCTTATCCTTGGACTAGATGAAGAAAACGATTGGAGATGTATTCATTATTACAAACAAGTAGAAGAAATCCCATCTATCAGCTTTAGTCCAGATGCTGATTTCCCTTGTATTTATGCCGAAAAATCATTATTGCATCTACATCTTAGCCAAGAAAATCCTTCTAATACCCCAATACAAATAATTGATATTGACTGTAAAAATAATGCCATAAACGTTGTGCCTAAATATTGTTCTATCACTTTAGAAATTGCACCAACAATCTCTCTTGCCAAATGCCTAGCATTTTTAAAAAATTACGATTTGCAAACCATTGTTACCAAAAACACAATCAAACTCATTTCTACTGGTATGGCTGCTCATGCTGCTCACCCAGAATTAGGAAATAATGCAATTTCAAAACTATTGGTCATTTTATTTGAATTTTTCAAAAACTTTTCCATTGACCTACCAATCCTCTCTTATTTTCATCAATACTTTGGTACAGAGTTTAATGGAAAATCTTTAGGAATTCATTTTGAAGATGAAAGTGGAAAACTTACCCTTAATGTTGCTCAATTTACTTTAGAACATGGAAAACTATGTATTTCTTCTGATTTAAGAATTCCTGTTCACACTTCTGTTTCTACCATACAAGAAAAGATACACCAAGCCTTTGCTCCTTCTAATATCAATGTAACATATGATGGACAAAAACCTGCTCTTTATCTGCCTAAGGATGCAAAACTAATCACTACTCTTTGTGACATTTTTCATGAAGTTTCTGGCTTAGAAGCCAATCCTGTTGCCATTGGTGGTGCCACCTATGCTCGTGCTTTTGCAAACTGTGTTTCTTTTGGACCTAATCTACCTGGTCATAAAGATATGTGTCATCAAGCAGATGAATTCATTTCCATTGACAATTTACTATTATGTTGCAAAATTTATGCAAAAGCAATTGAAAGATTAGCAACAACATACTAATCTTTCTTCTTAAAAATTTTTTCTGTGGATTGTAGAAAAACCTCTTCCTATACAACAAAAAAAGACCGTAATGGTCTTTTTTATTATACATTTATTATTCTGCTGATTCTTCACTTTCTGGAGCATCGTAAGCAGCTAAGATAGCTGTTTGGATTTTCTCTCTTGTTTCAGCATTGATTGGATGTGCTATATCTTTGAATTCTCCGTTTGGAGTTTTTCTGCTAGGCATAGCTATAAATAATCCATTTTGACTTTCGATAACTTTAATATCATGAATTACGAATTCGTTATCGAATGTTACAGAAGCAACAGCTTTCATTCTGTTTTCTGAATTTACTTTTCTTAAACGTACATCTGTTATTTGCATTTGAGCACCGCCTTCCAAAGTTTTAAATATTGTACACATTTATTTATGTACGATAATATTATTCGCCATAAAAGTTTTTTTTCCTTCTATTTTTTACAAATTTATTTTAATATTTTTTATTGCCCTTTACCTGTCACTTCATATAGCTTTTGTATATACTCTTCTATATTCATTTCTTGCCCATTATGAATCATATAATAAGTATTAACACCTGAACTTGTAACAGAGTATGCACTTGTTAATGCCACTGGAATAATTTCATTTCCTGTATAATCATAAATTCCATATAATGTTTCTTTATCCTTTTTCTTGCCTAGTATAATTGCTTTATAACTTGGTATCATCAACAAGGTATTTACTACTTTGTTATTCACTTTACCACTTGAGAACCCAACTTCATCATATTCCACTGGAATAATCATTTGTCCTGTTTTATCAAAAAATCCCCATTTTTTTTCTTTGTTTACAGCAATTGCATTATCAAACAATAAATACTTGTTACTAATATTGTTGGTTGGGAATCGTTCCGAATCTACTCCAATCTTATCATACTCCAAATGAATTACTGTATTTCCTGTTTTGTCAATTACCCCATATTTATTGTTACTCTTTACAACATATAATCCAGAGGCTTTATCTAACATTTGAATATCATCATACAATAAATCTATTTTAATATCTGCATTTGTAGTAACAATTCCAACTTTATTGGTTGTACTTTTTACAAAAAATTCTTGCATGTTTTCATTAAATGTCATACTTTGATATTTTGAACTAATGATTTCCTGATTTTTAGCATCTACTACGCCCAATAACCCATTTGCCTTTTTTACAATAAACAATCCATATCGTATTGCTTTTTGATTATTAAAATTATTACTAATCGTATAGCCATATCCCTCCATGGTAGGCTCATAATATTGTACCAAATATGGTAAAGTAGAAATGGTAAGAGTATTGGCTTGCTTATTGTATTTAAAATCCGAATTAAAACCAATTTCTGCTCCCTCAATTGTTACATATAATCTTCCATTTTTTTCGATGACTGGCTCTTGTATACTATAATCTTCATAATCCTTTGTTTGATTTGGTGGCATTTTTGAAATCTTATTCGAATTTAGAAAAAAGGAAGCAGTCTCCTCTTTAGTATCTACCCAACATTTATTAGTATCTTCCGAAAAAGATTTATATTCTCCATTATGTGCCTCATAGCCCAAATTAGGAGCTATATCTTTAATAGATACATATACTCTATCATTTTGCTCATCAATTATAATTGTATCTTTAGCCAAATTCGTTAATTTTCCGTCAATATACACTTTAAATCCTATATCCTGTATACTAACCATAAATACTAACAATCCAATGATTGCTAAAACAATCAATACCATTGTAATCAATAAAATGGTGGTTGCTTTATTTCCTTTTTTTGGTTGATTTAATTCATTTTCAAAATTCATAATATCCTCCTTTTAATCTTTGGTATATCCATACTTTTTATAAAATTCTTCTTTAAAGGTTAATAAATTATCATTTTCAATTTCTATTCTAACTCTTTCCATTAA